>NZ_CAXTGZ010000230.1:7327-8786 GCF_964243625.1 uncultured Caballeronia sp. | reverse complement strand
CGAGGGATGGACGGCCGTTCGTCCGGACAGCGGGCCCATAGAGTTGCGCGATTCGTCCGGCGTGGTCCGCGCGCTATATGGGTGGGCCAAGGACGCCGAGCTCAGGGTTTTGCCGCGGTACCAGGTTGAATCGCAGACGAACAGTTCAAGCGGACTGGGCAGCCTGCTGATCCGGGATCGCGCGATTGGTCAGGTCCTCGAAAGGTCATCGATCTGGTCTGCTCAGACGGGCACCAACCATCCGGATTGGACGAGGTTGTCCGCGTGGCTTACTGCCCGCTATCCAAAACATCGCGACCCGCTGCGGTATTGGGAGGATTGCGAAGAAAACAACCCTGAATGAAGCTGTTTGGGAGCGCCGAAAAAGGGAATGTCATTCCCGTAAGAGCCGTCCCCATTCGTAATCGATCCGGTCGGGAACGAAAGGCAGGACGCCGGCACCGGGCGTGAAAGTAAGCTCGCCAAAATAGATGTTGTCGCCAGGCGCATACAGGTCCACGCGAACGTAATCGAAGCCTTCAGACAACGTTTTTGCCGTGTCCAGTATCGCTGCCAGATTCGGTGGCGCACCGGGTGGTTCTTCGCTGGGAGAGTAATAACCGATAACGAAATCAAGACGATTCCAGCCCACGTCGAAGATATCGCCGCGAGTGGTGTCGCCGAATCGGTCTGAGATGACCGAGATGTACATGACCGGCTGCGCGTTGCCCCTTCGGAAGCAGTGCACTTTGTAGTCGGGCGGCAACTTGCCGCGTTCATCGAGAAGCAGTTGCTCGAAGAAGATCCGCGGCCTGATTTTGCTGTAATGCCTTTCCCTCGAAACTTTATAAAAATCGGTCTGCAGCCACTGCTCGGTCAGGTGCTGCAGTCTCTCGAACGAGGTTTGCGATTTGTCCCTGACCACTTCCACGAAGCTGCTGCCGTGATTTGCCTTCATGACGAAGGAAGCCGGCAACGCGTCGAACGCTGCGCGTGTGAACGCGACCGGCGCGGCAATCAGCGGGACCAGATATTTTTGCGCCAGTTTCTCACTGACATAACTTCGAACAGCCAGTTTGTCAGTGAGTGGGACGTAACGGGGGTCGGGATCCATGCTTCTCCGCAGGATCTTTTCGTTGAAAGTCGTTGGCCGCCTGAGGTTAGGAAACCGGCCAACATACTTCCTGTGCAGAAGGCTGAGAAAGATCGAGTCGGGCAACGTCGACTTGGCAAAGTCCTTGATTCGTCTGATCAGTGGCATCCGAACACACCTTGGGAATACAAGCGATTGTTCCTTGCTTGCGGCCGGAGTGTGAGCCTGAAGTTCACCATCCGATGGTCGCTCCGCACGCGGCGTGTACGGTTCGCCTGGTACGAACAGTATTAACGTGGCGACTGCCGGTCTTATTCCGAGGATCGTGTGTTTCTTTGCAGTTGACGTGCCGAAGCTTTAGTTACCCGAAGGAAAGTCTGTCGAAAA
>NZ_CAXTGZ010000230.1:0-7317 GCF_964243625.1 uncultured Caballeronia sp. | reverse complement strand
CGAAAACGCGAGTTCTTTTTGTGCTTCCAGCGACGCGAGACGATCGCTCAATTGCTTGTGCATGACGCCATAAGCATCGCTGCCGAGAGCTATACGTCTGGGCGCGGGATTCTGGTCGGCGCTGGCAATCATGATTGCGGCCATCTTCGCCGGATCACCAACCGGAATGCTGGTTCCTTCCTCCACCGTTCGATGCGCCATGCGCGCCGGCGACACATCATAGGCATCGAGCTTCGGCGAAAGCCGGGCGCTTTGGTAGCGGAAGTTCGTTCGTGCACCGCCGGGTTCGACCAACGTGCAGCCTATGTTGAACACGGCGACCTCCTGTCCGACTGAATCGATGAAACCCTCGATTCCCCACTTGCTTGCGTGGTACAGCGATCCGCCCGGGAATACCGCTTGTCCGCCCATCGTGGACAACTGGATGATCCGGCCACCGCCCTGGCTTCGCAGATGGGGAAGCGCTGCGCGAACTGTCTGAATGGAGCCGATGAGATTCGTGTCGATCTGGTGTCCGATCTGCTCGTCGGTCATTTCCTCGGCCGCGCCGAATAGTCCGTAGCCCGCATTGCTTACGACGACGTCGATACGGCCGAGATCGTTGAACGCCTGATCGACGACGCGGCGAATTGCGACGGCGTCCGTCAAATCGAGCATTGCGAGCCAGAGCGCGTCGCCGTGGCGAGCCTTGAGATCGGCCATCGAATCAAGATTACGTACGGTACCGGCGACGCGGTCGCCCCGCGCAAGAAGTTGCTCCGCCATGTGACGGCCGAAGCCGCTGTTGACGCCAGTGATAAACCAGGTGCGCTTCATGATGTCGAGATCCTTTCCGAGGTGTTCGGGTTTCAGGTCCGTGGGCAACGAGCCCAGGCAGTCAGCCAAGTCTAAGTGGAGTAACCTGGATTTTGAATGCTTGAAAGTCGGGATTTATTGCGTCAGAATCCGAGCATCATGCTCGATCCCTTCTCAGACTTTCTCAACCTCATGAACGCGCGGTCCATCATTTCGGGTGGACTTGTCGCGGGCGGCGCCTGGGCAATCAATTTCCCGCGTGCGGACACGGTCAAGTTCTGGGGCGTGGTGCGGGGAAGCTGCTGGCTGCTTTTGGAAGACGACACGGCGCCGGTTCGCATCGAAAGCGGAGACGTGTTTCTGCTTTGCGCGCCGCGATCACACGTCCTCGGCAGCGACCTCGCGGCGGAGCGCGTCGATCTCGCTGATGTTCTCGAAGGACGCATCGGCGCCGTGGTACATCATGGTGAGGGCGATGACTTTTTCATGATCGGCGGCAAAGTCGAGTTGAGTGCTGCATCCAGCCAGTTTCTGCTGGAAGCGTTGCCGCCCTTGATCCATGTGCGCGGGACATCGAGGCAAGCGCAACCCCTTGGCTGGCTACTCGAACAACTTGTCCGGGAGCGCCGGGATGCGCTTCCTGGGGCGCATATCGCCTCGAATCAACTCGCGCATTTGATGTTCATTCAAATACTGCGGGCCCACTTCGAGGCAGGCGGGTTCCAACCTGCCGGATGGCTTCGCGCCCTGAGCGACAAGCGTCTCGTGCCGGTGCTCCAGCTTATGCATGGCGACCCCGGCCGCGTCTGGCAACTTCGGGAACTCGCACAAGCAGCGTCGATGTCACGGGCGACTTTTGCAGCGTACTTCAAGACAGTTGCCGGGATGTCGCCTCTCTCGTATCTGACGAAATGGCGCATGCACCTCGCGCAGCGGGCGCTTCTGGAGAGCCGGATGCACGTCAACGTGCTTGCGCGGTCATTGGGCTACACATCCGAGAGTGCGTTCAGCAATGCTTTCAGACGTATCGTGGGCTGCTCGCCAAAGGACTTTCGGCAACAGGCGGCGAAGGACGTTGTGATTGAAGACAAGGTCGAAGTGTGATGACTCACCAGGCGGACGCACGCCATCGTGGCGTGCCGTCGTGTCCTTTGATTGATGGCGATTACAGACCAAAGCCGAGTTGCGCTTTGCCAAGCGGCGTCAAGTCCTCGGCTGTCGCTCGTCCGGCAAAATCGACTTCGAAATTGTCGGCCGGGAAGTCAGGCGGGCTCTTGCCTTCAATGAAGCTGGATAACTGCCGCTTGAGGTATTCGTCGTTTTTGGCGCATGAGGGCGCCGACGCGATGTACATCACATTGCTGTAGCCCGCACCGCGGTGTGCATCTTCCACCGCGTGGATCACGTCGCTGTGCCAGAACACGGTGTCGCCCGCCTGCATGTGTGGGATCGACGAGAGGGCGTCGAACAGCGGCGCATGAAATTCCGGCTTGATGGAAAGTGCGCGGCCGGGCATGGCGCCGCACAGGTCGTCGTCGGCCACATCGTCCTGAAGGGCGCGCAACAGGATGTATGCCATTGAATTCGCAATGGGCACGAGTTGCAGCGTGCCATCGCCAGGTCCTTGTGGCGTGAGCGCAGTCCACCCCTGAAACGTGCGAAACATCGAACATACTGCAGGCGATGCAATCTCCTCGACGTCCGGCCGGAACGCGGCGTCGAACGGGTCGTACTGACGCCAGTTCCCATTAAACACGTGTCGATAAACCTTGCGGAAATTGCCCTCGATCCAGCGCTCGACCGAGCCGCCGTCGCAATGCGCCGACAAGCCCAATGACTCGGAGCCGGGTGGCCGCCGGCGCATCCGGTCCGCATAAGCCGGCACGCGCTCCGGATCGAAGTGGACCCGGCCTTCACTTTCGTTGCACCACAGTCGGTTCAAGAACACGCGCGCCGCAGTCAGCGACGGCGCCTGCCGCGCAAGTACCTGCGGCTTCGACCAGTACACGCCATAGATCTGCGGCTTGCTCGATGCAAGCTGCCCAAAATACTTGTCTTCTGCACGGGTCTTCAGTCGTGTATCCAGGTCGTTGCGCTCCACGTACTCTGCAATGTCACGGTCCCATTGCTCGACCTTCGAGCGGTCGAAGACGTTGCGGATTACACAAGCACCGCGCGTCTTTACAAGGTCGATCTGCGCGGCACTCACGCGCTGCTCCGCGATGTCCGAGAACTGGATTTCGGGGATCACGTTTTCGCCGCGACCGCGTTGCGCGGCGAGCTTGGCGGCTTCGGCGCGAATAGCTTCGTCCACCTCCGCGAAGACATCTCGGTAGTTCGGCAGGCGCGCACGAAGCTCCTGCTTGGCCTGCCGGATGGCTGCGGGAAGGTCGTCGATTTTCAGTGCCATGATTGTCTCCTTATGGGTTCCGGGTTATCCAGAGCATAGGCTGACCGTCTTCGCGATAGTGATACGATCCGGACAATTACTTTGCGCCTTGTGCCATGAAACCCGCTTACGAACGCGTTCATTTCGGAGACGACTGCTCCGTCAGGGTTTACCACCGGCGTCTGCCGCGCATTCCTTTCGAATGGCACCACCATCCTGAATACGAACTGACACTGACGCTGAACAGTCACGGGAAGCGCTATATCGGCGATTCGATTGCGGCCTATGCCGATGAAGACCTGGTTCTCGTGCCGCCCAATCTTCCGCATACGTGGGCATCGAATCGCTCGATCGATCCCGCGTCCCCGCAGGTTGCAATCGTGATCTGGTTTGGTGGCGACTGGGCGCGGCGACTTGCCGATGTCTGTCCGGAGTACGCGCCTTTGCGCAACCTGTTACGCAGGTCGGCATGCGGACTTGCGTTCAGTCCGGAGGTCGGCGCCGCAATGCACGCGCACGTCGACAAGCTGCTATCCAGCACATCTCGAGAACGCCTCGCCGCAGCGTTGAATGTCTTGTGCACGCTTGCGGACGCGCCCGGCGAACCGCTCGCTTCGCCCACTTCATTCAGCGATCGGACAGAAGGGCCTTCGGGCCATGAACCCGAACGCATCAATCGCGTTCTGTCGATGATCGACTTGCGCTTCGCCGAGCCGCTGCGTCTATCGGAACTTTGCGAAGCGGCGAATGTGTCGGAACGTTCGCTGGCCCGCTACTTTGAGCAGCACATTGGAGAGAGCGTCGGGCGATATATCGCCCGGATCAGGATTGGACATGCCTGCCGGATGCTCGCGCATACCTACGCACCCGTTTCCGTCGTTGCGGCCCGCTCCGGATTTCCGAACGTCGCTAACTTCAACCGGCAGTTCAAGGCGCTGAAGGCACTCACGCCTGCTGCGTATCGCAAGCAATTTGCGGCTGGAGATATTGCTGAAGGAGACTCCGGCCCGCAGATCACCGAGCGGTCGCCTTCCTTGCAACGCAACCCGCGACTGCCTCGATCGATTGCCTGAGTCGACTCCAAAAACCGGCATGCATCGGTCAAGGCGCTTCACAAGCGTCTTTTTTATTGTCTGGTCATGCCCGATTTGCCCGATGTATTGATTATTTTGATAAATATCTTGCGGATTTTTGTTTGCCTACACTGAAACCGGGCAAATCAAACACAATCGCATGCGGAGCGAATCGATGACTATGGAATCCGGATCTCGTCGTAAAGCGTTGAAATTTGGAGCGGCGGCCGCGGTAGGTGCACTGGTGGGGCCGTACGTCACCCGCAACGCGTCGGCGGCGGAGCCGATCAAGCTGGGAAGCCTCCTGGATGGAACCGGCGCGCTTGGCCTCGAGGGCCGGCGCATGATCCAGGCGACGGAATTCGCCGTCGGGCAGATCAACGACAAGGGCGGCCTTCTCGGGCGGCCGGTCAAGCTGATTGCCTACGACACACAAAGCAGCATCCAGCTCTACACGCAATACGCGCAGCAACTGGTGCTGCAGGACAAGGTCGATGTGATCCAGGGCGGCATTACGTCGGCTTCGCGTGAAGCCATCCGGCCGATCTTCGATCGCAGCAAGACGCTCTATTTCTACAACACGCAATACGAAGGCGGAGTCTGCGACCGCAACGTGTTCTGTACCGGCACGACGCCCGCGCAGACGGTGGACCACATCGTCGAATACGCAATGAAGAACTGGGGCAAGAAGGTTTATATCATCGCGGCTGACTACAACTATGGTCACATCACTGCAAGCTGGATGACGAAATTCGTGAAGGCGGCGGGCGGCACGGTGGTCAATACCGATTTCTTCCCGCTCGATGTCACCAACTTTTCCTCCACCATCAGCCGCATTCAGGAAGCGAAGCCGGACATGGTGCTCTCGGCGCTGGTCGGCGCGAACCATGTTGGTTTCTACCGGCAGTGGGCCGCAGCGGGAATGAAGTCGAAGATCCCGGTGGGTGCGACCGTGTTCGGTCTCGGCGATGAACTCACGACCATGGACGCCGCGACCACCGACGGCATCATCACGTGCTTCGGCTTCTACAACAACCTCAACACGCCAAACGCGAACGCCTTCGTCAAAGGCATGCAGGCGAAGTACGGGCCCAGCCTGACGGACCTCGGCGAGCTCGATACCGCCACCTACGAAGGCATCATGCTGTGGGCCGAGGCGGTTAAGAAAGCCGGGTCGGTAGAGCAGGCGAAGGTCGTGACGGCGCTCGAGACCGGCATCACGATCGAAGGACCATCGGGTACGGTCAAGATGGATCCGGCGACGCATCACACCATTCGGAACGCCTACCTTGCACGGCCGAAAGACAAGGTGTGGGACATCCTGCAGACATTCCCGAACCAGTTCCCGTCGGACACGGGCGGCGCGTGCGATCTCATCAAGTCACCCCGCACGAACAAGCAGTTCACGCCGGCCTGAGGAGGCGCAACCCATGGACCTGACCGGGCTACTCGCCTTCAATGTGCTGACCGGCGTCGCCACGCTCGTGCTCATCACGATCGGCCTCGGCGTCATCTACGGCATGATGCGCATCATCAATCTCGCGCACGGCGAGTTCATGATGCTCGGCGCTTACACAGCCGTGACGGCCAGCACGGCAGGCGTCAACATCTGGGTATCGATGCTGATCCTGCCGCCTATCGTCGTCGGCCTGGTGGGTCTGATCCTCGAGCGCACCATCATCCGGTTTCTATACGGCCGCATGATGGACACGATGCTCGCCACGTGGGGCATCAGCCTGGGTCTCATCGGGCTGATCACGTCCATCTTCGGTAACGTGGTGAAGTCGGTGCAGATGCCGGTGGGGAGTTTTTCGATCGGGCAATACCGCGTGAGTGCGTACAGCCTGGTGATCATCGGTATAGGTATTGTCGTGCTCGCTGCCTTGCTCGTGCTCTTGCGCCGCACGCGCTTCGGCCTGATCCTGCGTGCCACCATGCAGAATCCGGCGATGTCGGCTTCGCTCGGGGTCAGGCCGTCGGCGGTCTACATGGCGACGTTCTCGCTTGGCGCCGCGCTCGCCGGTCTTGCGGGCGGCGTGCTGTCGCCGATTTCAGGTGTCTCGCCCGGCATGGGCGGCGCGTACATTGCAAAGGCGTTCATTACCGTGCTGGGTGGTGGCCCTGCGATCATCGCGGGAACGGGACTCGCGGCGGGGCTCTTTGGCTTCATCAACGAGATCGTCTCGTTCATGTCTACGCCTGTCATCGGCGATATCGCGCTGCTTGCTTCAGCGGTCTTGCTGATCCGCATCCTGCCGCAGGGCATCACCGGACGTTTCCTCAGGCGCAGCTCATGAAATCGCTTCGGTCGAGATCTTTTCTGGGCGGCACGCTGGCGGTCGTGATGATCTGCCTCGTGGTCATGTTCGCATTGCCTCGCACCATCAGCGCGTTCGGCGTAATGCAGGCAACGCTGTTCGCGGGCATGGCCATCTACGGTTTGAGCCAGGGCTTCGTGTGGGGGTATGCGGGCATCCTGTCGTTCGGGCAAGCCGCGTTTCTCGGCATCGGCGCCTACACGTATGCCATTGCGGCGATCAATTTCGGCGATACCACGCTGGCCGCCGCATTGTCGATCATCGCCCCCATGTTGTTCGCCGCGTTGCTCGGCTACTTCATGTTCTACGGCCGTATCTCCGATGCCTACATTGGCGTGATCACGCTGACCGTTTCGGTGATCCTGTTCGAACTGATGAACTCGACCTCGGGCAGCCAATATCACATTGGTGAAGCGGTGCTCGGCGGCTTCAACGGCATCCCTGCCATCCCCGTGTTCGCGCCGCTGGGAAAACCGGACGAGCAACTCGACCAGATCGGTGTCTGGTATGTCGCAATGGGCGCGCTGATCGTGGTGTACGGGTTGCTGAAGTGGATTCTCGCGTCGCGTTTCGGACGGGTCGTGGTCGCTATCCGCGAGAACGAAACCCGCGCCATGCTGATCGGCTACGACCCGCGCATGTACAAGCTGATGTCGTTCATGGTCGGCGCGGGCATTGCGGGCGCGGCGGGCTGTATCTTCGCGAACTGGGGTGGCTTCATCAGCCCGACGGTGTTCGCGCT
>NZ_CAXTGZ010000229.1:0-8821 GCF_964243625.1 uncultured Caballeronia sp. | reverse complement strand
CCTTCTGCGCGATCCGCGCGATCAGCTCCTCGACCTTCTTGCCGACGACCATCATGAGGTCGGCCAGTTCGTCGATCACGACTACGATGGTCGGCAAGCGGTTCAGCGGTTCCGGCTCGTCCGGCGTCAGGCTGAACGGGTTGGGAATCTTCTCGTCGCGCTTCGTGGCTTCATCGATCTTGTTGTTGAAACCCGCGAGGTTGCGCACGCCCATCTTGCTCATCAGCTTATAGCGGCGTTCCATCTCGGCCACGGCCCAGTTGAGCGCGTGCCCGGCTTGCCGCATGTCGGTGACGACCGGGCAAAGCAGATGCGGAATGCCCTCGTAGACGCTCATTTCGAGCATCTTCGGATCGATGAGAATCATGCGCACTTCGTCGGCGGTGGCCTTGTACAAGAGCGACAGGATCATCGCGTTGATACCGACCGACTTGCCCGAACCGGTCGTACCGGCCACCAGCAAGTGCGGCATCTTCGCAAGATCCGCGCAGACCGGCTTCCCGCCGATATCCTTGCCTAGACCCATGGTCAGGGGCGAAGCGGCGTCGGCGTAAACCTGCGAGCCGAGGATCTCCGACAAACGCACGGTCTGGCGGCGCTGGTTCGGCAACTCCAGCGCCATGAAATTCTTGCCCGGGATGGTCTCGACCACACGAATCGATACCAGCGAAAGCGAGCGCGCCAGATCCTTCGCCAGCCCGACGATTTGCGAGCCTTTGACGCCCGTGGCCGGCTCGATCTCGTAACGTGTCACGACCGGGCCCGGATAGGCAGCGACCACAGCCACTTCCACGCCAAAATCCTTGAGCTTCTTCTCGATCAGCCGGGACGTGTATTCGAGCGTGTCGGCGGAAATGGTTTCCTTCACTTCCGGCGCGGCATCGAGCAAGGCCAGCGGCGGCAAGGTGGAGTCGCCGGGCAGATCGGTGAAAAGCGGCACCTGCTTTTCCTTTTCCACACGCGCCGATTTCGCAGTCGCGACCGGCGGCACGATCACTACCGGTTCCTGTTCCTCGATCTTGACCCGGCCGCGCACCACCTTGCCTTCGCGCTTTTCGGCTGCCACTTCGCCCAGCTTGCGGTCACGCCCGGCTTCGCGGCGCAGTCGCGCGCCGGTGATGGTGGCCATGATGCCGTCGCCGGTTTTTTCGCAGACGGACAGCCAGGAAAAATTGAAATACAGAGACAAGCCGATGGCGAGCGCGATCAACAGGATCAGCGTGGCGCCGGTAAAACCGAACGCGTGGGAGACGGCGTGCGCCACTGCCTCGCCGACCACGCCGCCCGGCGCGCGCGGCACCTGCACCTTGAGCGACCACATGCGCAGCGCTTCAATGCCGTCGCTTGCGAGCAGCACCAGCACGAACGCGAAGGCCTCGGCGAGCCACGTCCGATCCTTCACCGGTTGCTCGGCCGAAGCTTCCTGATTCGTGATCCTCCGGTAATTCGCGATGATCCGCCGCGCGAGCAGCACCACCCACCAATATGCGGAAAGACCGAAAAGCAGTAACAGGATGTCCGCCGTCCACGCACCGACCCGTCCCGCCCAGTTGGCGATCTGGTCGACTTGCGCGGCATGGGTCCAGCTCGGGTCATGGCGGCTGTAGCTCACGAGCGCCATGAGCAAGAACACGCCGAGCGCGACCTGCAAGATCCATCGAATCTCGGTAAAAAGGCGCGACATGCGATGAGGCAATGCCTGCGCACTTGCAGAATAGGTAGCTTTTGCCATTGATCCGTAAGGCTTTTGACCCGCCATGAAAGGCACGGCGAGCCGACAGAGTTAAGGACGCATTGTAAACGCTGCATTGCGATGATCGGACAAAAATGGGCCATGGTTTCACCCTGTAACACCCGCGTTACATGCGTCCTGCCCGCTGCAACGGCCCGTGCGCGCTATGGCCGCCATTGAAAGGATCACTCGGCGGCGCCTGGAGACACTCTTTATAATGGCGAATTCGCGCCTATTTACAGGTCATCGGCAGAAGCGCGCCGCCGGCGCAGTTTTTCTCGACCGCCCGCGCCTTTTGCCCTTAAACCGCTTGTTCGCCCGGCGGTTTGGCCCTAACCAAACGGATTGCTCTCATGTCTTCGTCCAAACACGCAAAAGTGCTGATTCTCGGTTCCGGTCCCGCCGGTTATTCCGCCGCCGTCTACGCGGCGCGTGCGAATCTGTCGCCGCTTCTCATCACGGGCCTGGCGCAAGGCGGTCAACTGATGACCACGACCGACGTGGAAAACTGGCCGGGCGACCCGTTGGGCGTGCAAGGTCCGGAACTGATGCAGCGCATGCTGGAACACGCCGAACGCTTCAACACGGAAATTGTGTTCGATCACATTCACACTGCCAAGTTGACCGAACGGCCAATCCGCCTGATCGGCGATTCGGGCGAGTACACGTGTGATTCGCTGATCATCGCGACGGGTGCATCGGCGCAATATCTGGGCGTGCCTTCGGAAGAAGCGTTCATGGGCAAAGGCGTGTCGGCCTGCGCAACCTGCGACGGTTTTTTCTACAAGAACGGCGAAGTGGCCGTGATCGGCGGCGGCAATACGGCCGTCGAAGAAGCGCTCTATCTGGCTGGAATTGCCAAGAAGGTGACAGTGGTGCATCGCCGGGACAAGTTCCGCGCGGAGCCGATCCTGATCGACCGCCTGCTTGCGAAGGAAAAAGAAGGCGTGGTGGACATCAAGTGGAATCACGTTCTCGATGAAGTCAAGGGCGACGCGACCGGCGTAACCGGCTTGCAGATCAAGTGCACGGAAACGGGCACGACCACGGAAGTGCCGCTGCAAGGCGTGTTCGTCGCGATCGGTCACAAGCCGAATACGGACCTGTTCGCGGGTCAACTGGAAATGAAGAACGGCTACATCATCACGAATGGCGGCCTGCAGGGCAATGCGACGGGCACGAGCATCGACGGCGTGTTTGCTGCCGGCGACGTGCAGGATCACATTTACCGGCAGGCTATTACGAGCGCCGGCACGGGTTGTATGGCTGCGCTCGACGCACAGCGTTATCTCGAAAGCATCAACGAGAACCCGGCCGTCCATTCGATGAGCGCCGAAGCGGAACGTTAAGCTGCTGACCGTTGCACCGGAGCGAAAAAGCGTCCGGAACCTTCAAACGCCGGTTTCGATCCTCTGGATCGGCCGGCGTTTTCGTTTCGGACGCGGTGAAAATCGGGCAGCCGCGCTTCGGGCGCGTCCATTTCCCCGGCTCTCATGTTAAAAAGGGGCTCCGGAAGCGGCGTATATCGCGTTGCGCCGCCGTGCATTTTCTTTTGCCTTGCAATGCCCAAGAACCTGCCCCATCCGAACGAACCCCGGCCCAGACGCCCGCGCGATATGGCGCCGCGCACGGCCGCCGCGTCCGCGAAAGCGCCGCTGACGCCCGAGGAACTCGCGGCCGCGCTCAAGCGTGAAGGTCTGGCCGGACTTGCCGCGCTGCGCGAATCGCTTCAGGCGCAGGCGGTCAGGCACCGTGCCCAGCGGGCCGCCGCCATCGTGGCGGAACGCGAAGCCCTCGCTGATGCCGACGTGTTCCGCAACGCCATCGGCGAGGTCGAACCGCTGAACGTGGCGGCGCGTGTACCGTTGCCGCGCGTGCCTCCGTCGCCTTTGCCGCTGCAGACGCGGCTCGACGAAGAAGCCGTGCTGCACGAAGCCCTCTCCGACGAATACGACCCCGAAAGCCTCCTCGATACCGACGATTCCCTCTCCTACTGCCGCCACGGCGTACGCGAGGAAGTCGTGCGCAAGCTCCGGCGCGGCGCCTGGATCGTGCAGGCGCAACTCGATCTGCACGGCATGCGGCGCGAGGAAGCGCGCGAGGCGTTATCGGAATTCATCCGGGAAGCGGTGAAACGTGGCCTGCGATGCTTGCGCGTGATTCATGGCAAAGGCCTTGGGTCCGTTGGGCGCGAACCCGTGCTCAAAGGCAAGGTCCGCGCGTGGCTGGTGCAAAAAGAAGAAGTGATCGCGTTCTGTCAGGCGCGTCCTCACGATGGCGGTGCCGGCGCCGTGCTGGTGCTGCTGAAACCGGGCGGGACGCCACATCATCACGGGCACCCGCAAGACCACGATGCCCGCAGCCATCGCGATCCGCGTGAGAGGTCCTGACGGTGCATCCCAGGCTCACGCTGGCAATCTCCATCATGGAGGGGCTCGCGATCTTCGCGTATGCAATCTCGGGGTTGATCGAAGCGAGAAAGCGCCGGCTGGATGCCGTCGGCGCCTTCCTGGTCGCGCTCGCGACGGCATTCGGCGGCGGGACCGTGCGCGACGTCCTGCTTTCGCGCCGGCCGTTCTATTGGGTCGAGCATCAGGATTACGTCATCATCATCTTCGCGCTGGCGCTCACGGCACCGATGGTCCTGCGCCTCACGACCCGCTTGTTCGACCAGCGCGCCTTGCTGGTCGCCGATGCCATCGGCCTGGGTTTGTTCAGCATCTCGGGCACGTCCATCGCGCTCGATGCACAGATGCCTGCGTTCACCGCGGCCTTGATGGGCGTAGTGACAGGCGTTTTTGGCGGCATCATCCGGGACGTGCTGTGCAACGAGGTCCCGCTGATCCTGCGCGACTCCCGGCCTTACGCCGTGTGTGCGTTCGCGGGATGCTGGCTGTATCTCGGACTCGATGCAATGGGCGTCCTGGGCGTCTATAACGTGTTGTTTTCGACAGCGTTCATTCTCGTGGCGCGGCTGGTGACGCTGAAACTGGACGTGCGGCTGCCTCATTAACAGACTGCGAACCGGGCCGTCAGCCGCGCTTAAACCCGGCCGAATGGCCAACGCTCGCCGCCGTTAATTTCCGGCGCCTGTCGATTTGCTACAATCCGACTTCGATTTTCGGCTTACTGACGGCAATGAACACGTCATTGCGTCTCGTCGTTGCGCTAGTCAATAAGTCAACTCCACCCTCAACGGTCGATCGACCCGCAGACTGAAAATGAACATCGAGCAAGCGCGTTTCAACATGATCGAACAGCAGATCCGTCCCTGGGATGTGCTGGACCAGGACGTCCTGAACCTGCTGTCGATCGTCAAGCGTGAAAATTTCGTTCCCGCCGCGTACCGGAACATCGCGTTCGCGGATCTCGAGATTCCGCTGCCGGCCGGCCAGCACATGCTGTTTCCGCGCGTCGAAGCGCGTGTGTTGCAGGAACTGGCTGTGAAAAAGCACGAGATCGTGCTCGAAATCGGCGCAGGCTCGGGCTACATGGCAGCGCTGCTCGGCGCGCGCGGCCGCTCGGTGACGACGGTTGAAATCGAACCCGAACTCGCCAAACTGGCCGAAGACAATCTGGCAGCCAACGGTGTGTCGAATGCGCAAGTTGCAGTCGGCGACGGCGCACGCGGCTGGAACCAGGGCGAGACCTTCGACATCATCTGCGTCTCGGGCGGTTTGCCGGTCATGCCGCAGGAATTCCTCGACCAGTTGAAGATCGGCGGCCGGCTGGCGGCGTTTGTTGGCAGCGCGCCGGTCATGAAGGCGCAGATCATCACGCGCGTGGATGAAAAACAGTTCCGCGTCGCCGATATCTTTGAAACGCTGATCGCGCCGCTCAAGAACGCTGTACAGCCTTCGCGCTTCAAGTTTTAAGTTTTCCCCGGAAATCCGGACTCGTGCGGGGTGAACCGTTCGGGTCCGATGCTTCCAAACGGCAAACTCAGACAGCATACCGGTGAGCAAATCCGCTCGCCGTTGCCTGCCGCTTTCAACGGAATCCCATGCAAAATCTGTCCGCACCCGAACTGGCCGAATGGCTCGCCGATTCATCGCGCCCCGCCCCTGTCCTGCTCGACGTCCGCGAACCGTGGGAACTCGAAACGGCCAAGATGGCCAACATTGTCGCCATCCCGATGCGCGACATCCCTGCCCGCAGCGAAGAACTGGACGACGAAGCGCAGATCGTCTGCATCTGCCACCACGGCGCCCGTAGCGCGCAAGTCGGCATGTTCCTGGAATCGCGTGGCTTCACGCAGGTGTACAACTTGTTTGGCGGTATCGATGCCTGGTCAAAGCAAGTCGATCCGGCCATCCCCACGTATTGATTCGACGCTGTATTCAGTCATCACGGAATCTCCATGCGCCCGATGTTTGCGCTGGCGCTGTCCAGCATCAGCGCCGGGTTAGCGTGCTCACCGGCCATGGCCGTGGGCCTCGATCAGCTCTATGACGAAGCGCTCAACACCGACGCGCAGCTTCAGAGCGCGCGGGCAAGCCTCGCGGCCGACAGCGAACAACTGCCGCAAGCGCGCGCAAAGCTGCTGCCGCAATTGTCGGCGTCGGCGAGCGCGAACGAGCAGCGCACGGAGTTTGGCGGCGGCTTGCCGGCATCGAATGGAAACAGCAACGGCTTCGTTGTTTCGCTGACCCAACCGCTCATCAACGTCGCGAACTGGCAGGGCTACCAGCAAGGCCAGATCGCGCTGACCACGGCCCAGGCGCAGTTCGCCGCCGCCCGCCAGGATCTGATCGTCCGGCTGGGACAAGCTTATTTCGATACACTTTCGGCCCAGGACAGTCTTGCGATCGTGCGTTCGCAAAAGGCATCGATTGCGGAGCAGCTTGAATCGGCCAAGCATTCCTTCGATGCCGGCAGCGCCACCATCACCGATACCAACGAAGCCCAGGCCAAGTACGATCAGGCGATCTCGCAGGAAATTGCAGCACAGAACGATCTCGAAGTGAAACTGGCGTCGCTGGAGCAGATCGTCGGGCATCCGGTGACGCGTGTGGACGGCCTCGCGCGCGGCGTGACACTGCCGCCGCCTGTTCCCGCAGACATGCAGCAGTGGGTCGACGCCGCGCGCGACACCAACTACAACGTGGTGCTCAAGCAACTGGCGACGTCAAATTCGCAGCGCGAGACATTGAAGGCGAAAGCAGGTCATTACCCGTCGCTCGATCTCGTCGCGAGTTATTCCAAAAGCAGCCTGGGCGCGGCGGGCGCGGGCAACTTCGGCGGGAATTTCGGCGGCGGTTTTGGCAGCGGCGCGGGGACGATCGGTCCGGGCATTCCGGCTGCGGCGGCCGAACTCGGCAACTTCGGTGCGTATTACACCAACGCGACGGTCGGCGTTCAACTCACCATTCCCCTTTACGAAGGCGGCGCAACGCAAAGCCGCGTGCGGCAGACGCTCGCGCTCGAAGACAAGGCGCAGGCCGACCTCGATACCGCGCGGCGCTCGGCGGCTTTATCTGCGCGACAGGCGTTTCTGGGGGTATCGAACGGACTGGCGCAGGTTCGCGCACTCGAAACCGCCGAGCGGTCCGCGCGGACATCGCTTGAATCGAACTTGCTGGGTTATCAGGTGGGCGTGCGGATCAATATCGATGTACTCAACGCCCAGGACCAGCTCTTTTCGGCACGGCGCGATCTTGCGAAAGCGCGCTACGACACGCTGGTCAACTCGCTGAAGCTGAAGGCGTCCACGGCGAGCCTAACGGACAGCGACGTGCTCTCGCTGAACTCGCTGCTCTCCCCCACCGACGACACGGCGCTCACCGCCCTGCCCGTGGTCCCGACCGTGCCGCATCCGCTCACGGCGAATCCGGCAGCCGGCCGGCGCTCCCTGCCGCAATAAGCGATTAAAAAAACCGCGAGCCTTCGTACAAAAGGAAGCTCGCGGTTTTTTATAGCAGCCAACAAAACCTCAGACCACATTCATAGCCAGCGCACTCTCACGATAATGCTGGCTCGCCTTGTCGCTGTCGCCGAGTTGTTCGTGCAGACGCGCCAGGGCCCGATGGGTGCGGATCTTGAGCGGTTCGTTATCGGCGAGTTTCAAAGCCGATTCCAGGAACGCCTGCGCCTTGCCCCACAACTGCTGATGCAGACACAGACGGCCGAGCGTGAACAGCAAATCGGCGTCTTCCGTGCGCTCCTTCTGCCAGGCTTCGGCACGCTGGATCAGCGGCAAGGCATCGCCTGGCGACGCGCAATCCGGATATCGGCGCAGCAAACGCGCATCCCAATTGTGGTTCAGCGCTTCCTCGACGATCCTGCGCGCGTCGTTGCGGCGATCCAGCGCGATCAACAACTCGGCGGCGAGATCGGCCAGACGCGGCGACTGTCGCTCCACCGGCGACAACGACTGCCAGAATTCGAGCAGCGCATCGGGATTGTGCCGGCGATCGCGCAGCAGGTTTTCAGCCGCAACCTGCCGCAGACGCACCGCGACCGCAGGATGCAGCGCCTCGCGTTTTTCGAGCGTCTTGACGAGCTTCAGCACTTCGCCCCAGTTCTTCAACTGCTGCTGCGCACGCAACGCGATCTGCTGCGCGTGCAAGCGGCGGCCGCCCTGGGCCTGCATTTCGGTCAACGCGACGAGTGCGCCGTCGGCATCGCGGCCATCGGCACGCATGTCGGCGGTCGCCATCAGACGGGCGTCCTGCCAGTCGCTGTCCGCCACCTTGGCGAGCCACTCGTCGCGGCGCGCGTACTCGTGCATCTCGTGTGCCGCTTTTGCACCGATCAGGCCGGCGGCACCGGCGTTTTCATCGACGATGAGAGAATCGCGCGCCGATTTTTCCGCCTTCGAGAACCGCCCGGCATACAAGTGGCCGATGGCATCGCGCAACGCCGCGTTCGCCTTCGCCAGCCGCGAGCGCGTCCGGTACGCCGACACGCGCTGGGGCATCTTCCACACGCTGCGGATGGCGCGCAGGACCGCGTACAGCACGATGAACGACACCACCAGCGCCACCACGAACAGGTTCAGCGATACATCGACGCGATACGGCGGGATTACGAGCAGCACTTGGCCGCCGTCGAACACGCCGACGAGCGCGAGCGCCGCCGCCGCCGCGA
>NZ_CAXTGZ010000228.1:0-8849 GCF_964243625.1 uncultured Caballeronia sp. | reverse complement strand
TGTTCGTGTCGCACGATCTTGAAGAGGCGCTGCGCATTGGCACGCGCATCGCGATCATGGAAGGCGGCCGCGTGGTCCAGATCGGCACGCCGCAGGAAATCATTTCGAATCCCGCCGACGACTATGTGCGCGCGTTCTTCGACGGTATCGATACAAGCCGTTATCTGACGGCCGGCGATCTCATGCAGACCGATGTCGTGCCGTTGATGAGACACGGCTCGCAGATCGATGCATCGAGCGTCTCGCAAGCGCTCAACGGCAGCGCCGACTACGCGTTCGTGATGGACCAGGAACGCAAGATCCGCGGTTTCGTGTGCCGCGATTCGGTGGGACAGGCATCGCCGGAAATCAACGTCATTGAATGCATTCAACGCACGACGCCGCTCGATGTGGTGGTCAGCCGCGTGGTCGCAAGCCGCGCACCGCTGCCGGTGGTCGACGCGGACGGATCGTATTGTGGTTCGGTCAACAAGACGAACGTCCTCAAGGCTCTGACTCGACATAGAGGCTCCCATGTCTGAAATTATTCCGCTCGGCAGTTGGGTCGATCACGGCGTCAAATATCTGCTCGACCACGATGCAAAAACCTTCGATGCGATCGGCCGGGTTATCGAGAGCTTCGCAGCGATGGTCGAACACGGGCTGCAAGCCATCCCGATGTGGCTGATGATGGCGATCTTTGTCGGCATCGGCTTATGGCGGGTCGGCTGGCGCTTTGCGCTATTCGTGTTGCTGTCCCTGCTGCTGATCTATGCAACCGGCTTCTGGGACGAAATGGTGATCACTCTTGGCCTGACGTTGTCGGCGACCCTGATCAGCTTGTTGCTTGGTATTCCGCTCGGCATCTGGACGGCGAAGAGCAGGACCATCGAGACCATCGTGCGTCCGGTGCTCGACCTGATGCAGACCATGCCCGCGTTCGTGTACCTGATTCCCGCTGCCATGCTGTTCGGCCTCGGCCGCGTTCCAGGCATCTTGTCCACGGTCATCTTCGCCATGCCGCCCGCCGTGCGTCTCACATCGCTCGGGATCAAGCACGTGAATCGCGAGATCGTGGAAGCGGGTCAGGCGTTCGGATGCACGCCTTGGCAATTGCTTTACAAGGTGCAGTTCCCGAACGCGTTGCCGTCCATCATGACCGGCGTGAACCAGACCATCATGATGGCTTTGTCCATGGTGATCATCGCGTCCATGGTCGGCGCCGGTGGTCTCGGCAACGACGTGCTCGCAAGTATTCAGCGGCTCGATATCGGGCTCGGGTTTGAAAGCGGCTTGTCGGTGGTGTTGCTTGCGATCATCCTGGACCGCATTACGGAAAGCTTCGGCCGTTCGCCGGGTATGGCGCGCGCACCGCTGCTGTCAGGAATTCGCAGTGTCATGCGTGTGCGGCGCACGCCGGCTGCGCAACAAAGTTGAGTTTTTTGCAGGGCACGCGGTCAAATCAGCCAAGGATAAAAACCCGATGAAGCGAGACGCGATGGTGCCGGACCGGATTCATCCAGCGAGTCAGCCGTCTGACTCGCCGTTATCGAAGCTGTCGCACTTCGGGTTTTTGACGCTGCCGAATTTTTCGATGATCGCCTTTACGAGCGCTATCGAAGTATTACGGATGGCTAACTATGTTGGACGCACGGAGCACTACACATGGTCGGTGATCACGCCTGATGGCGAACCGGCGCGTGCAAGCAACGGCATCACGGTGAAGCCGACCACGACGCTTGCCGAAGCGGGCATGCCGGATGTATTGATCGTGTGTGCGGGCTGGCATGTCCGCGATTACGTGAACGACGACGTGATTGCGTTGCTGCAGCAGGTCGCACAGCAAGGCATACCGCTAGGCGGCATATGCACGGGCGCATATGCATTGCTGGCGGCCAATCTGCTCGATGGCTACAGATGCACCGTGCATTGGGAAGATATGTCGCCGCTGCACAAGAGCTATCCTCATGTGCGTTTCGCCGATGAAATCTTTGTCATCGACCGGGACCGCGTGACGTGCACGGGCGGCACCGCGCCGCTCGACCTGATGCTGAATCTTGTCGGCATGAGGCTTGGGCAGGCGCATGCGGCGCAGGTGTCCGAGCAATTCATCGTTGAACGGATTCGCGGCACGACCGATCATCAACACATCCCGGTGGACGCCCGTGTTGGTTTCTCACGCGCCGAGCTGATCGAAGTCGTGCGGCTGATGGAAGCCAATATTGAAGAGCCCCTTTCCCTGGAAGAACTTGCGCGGCTCGTGAAGCTCTCGCAGCGGCATTTGCAGCGCATGTTCAAGATGTTCCTGAGCGTATCGCCAACGCACTATTACCTCACGCTGCGCCTGCGGCGTGCGCGCGAGTTATTGCGTAACAGCGATGCCTCCATTTCGCGCGTTACCGCCATTTGCGGTTTCCACTCGCCTTGTCATTTCAGCAAGGCATATCGCGCACAATTTGGCCATGCGCCGAGTATCGAG
Organism: uncultured Caballeronia sp.; assembly: GCF_964243625.1. NCBI lineage: Bacteria > Pseudomonadati > Pseudomonadota > Betaproteobacteria > Burkholderiales > Burkholderiaceae > Caballeronia > uncultured Caballeronia sp. The sequence continues at coordinate 6,391 of NZ_CAXTGZ010000228.1, read as the reverse complement.
CGCAGGCAATCGGCTTAAAGATCAGTTTTAAACATGACGCGCCTTGTCTGGCGCGGCATTGTCGTGTCTGCAGTTTCCACAATAGGGAGAAATATGAAACTTCACGGAATTGCGTCGTCGTGCGCGCTTGCGGTTTTAATGAATGTCACGATGTCCGGCGGCGCGTTTGCGGCCGACGCGGCGGCGTGCCAGAACGTGCGTTTCGCCGATGTCGGCTGGACCGATATTGCCGCGACCACGGGACTCGCGACCACTGTGCTGCAGGGTCTCGGATACAAGCCGACAAAGACGATCGCTTCCGTGCCGATTACGTTTGCGGGTATCAAGAACAAGCAGATCGATGTATTCCTCGGTTACTGGTCACCGACGATGGACCCGATTGTCGAACCGTTCCAGAAGGCAAACCAGATCAAAGTCCTGCCCGCGCCCAACCTGACGGGCGCGAAATACACGCTCGCAGTTCCCGATTACGCGTACCAGGGCGGCCTGAAGTCCTTCAGCGATATCGCCAAGAACTTCGACAAGCTCGATGGCAAGATCTATGGCATTGAACCAGGTAACGATGGCAACGCGTTGATCAAGAAAATGATCGACTCGAATCAGTATGGCCTGGGCAAGTTCAAGATGGTCGAGTCAAGCGAAGCCGGCATGCTGGTCGAAGTGGGCCGGGCGATTCGCGAGAAGAAGTGGATTGTGTTCCTGGGATGGGAACCGCACCCGATGAATGTATCGATGAAGATCGATTATCTGAGCGGCGGCGACGACGTGTTCGGCGCGAATTACGGCGAAGCAAAAGTGCTGACGGTCACGCCGCCGGATTATGCCGCGCGATGCCCGAACGTCGCTCATCTCGTCGATAACCTGAAGTTCTCCACAGATATAGAAAATCATGTGATGACGCCGATCATGAACAAGACCGATCCGAACAAGGCGGCCAAGGATTGGTTGAAGGCGAACCCGGCGGTGCTGGATAAATGGCTGGCGGGGGTGAAGACGTTCGATGGCAAGGACGGGCTGGCGGCGGTCAAGACCTACGTATCGCAGTAAGCTTAAGTCGCGCGGGTGAACCGGTACTAGATAGCCCGCGCGCGCCCTGGAAATGTTTCATCGAAATCCGCGGCAAGTTCGAGCGTTGCGACGCTCGCCGCGTCTTCGGGCGCGGCCGTGCCGCGTTGCTCTCGATACATCATTGGCGCAAGCCCGAACTGCTTCCTGAATTCGCGGCCCAGGTGCGAAGCATCGGAAAATCCGCAACTCGAGGCAATATCGGCAACGGTTTTGTCGGAGCTGGTCAGCAACCAGGCGGCTGTGCGCAACCTCACTTGCTTGGCGTAAGCCTGTGGCGCCTTGCCCGTTTCGGCCTTGAACAACCTTTCCAGTTGCCGCGTCGATAGATCCAGTTTGTGCGCAAGTTCATCGAGCGTCAGTGAGCGTCCCACGTGCTGTTCCATCAGCAAGATTGCGCGCTTTACTTTCGGATGCGTCGCGGGCGCCAGGCCCGGCGGATGCGGTTGCGGCGCGTTGCCTTTTTGCATGTCATCGACAAGCAAGATGCGCAGCGCCTTTTGCACTGTCGCAGCTTCGAAATGACGCAGCAGGATTGCAGCGGCAACATCGATCGATGCACGTCCGCCCGAGCACGTGATGCGCCGGTGATCCATGACGAATAACCGGTCCGCGACCAGCATTTCTTCATTCACGCCGGGAAAACGTTCCACGAAATCCCAGTAATGAAACCAGCTTACGCAAATTCGATAGCCGTCCAGCACGCCCGCGCGCATCAGGGAGAACACGCCCGTGCAAATGCCGACGAGCGTGGCGTTGGTGGTCGCGGCGCGGCGGATGAATTGCAGCGTGGCGTCGTTTGCGCCCGCGCCTGAATGCAGCAGGCCGCCCACGACCACTACGTAGTCGAATGACTCGGCTTTGTCGAATGTTTCCCAGGGCGTGATCTGAATGCCGCAACTCGCACGCACCGGTGCAAGCGTTTCGCCTATCACGCTCCACGAGCACCTGACCGGCTTGCTGAAATCGCCTTCGTCGGCGGAAAGACGCAATAAATCGACGAAGCCGGAAAACGCCGTCAGCGTGAAATTCGGCAACAGCACAATGCCAAAGCGAATGCGCTGTTTGGCCGCCGTATCGGGCGACTGGGCGGGAAGGAGGTCAGCGGGATTCATGCGCTTGCCGTAGATGTAAAACCGAAATCAGGGAATGCGGATTCAAGAAACGCGACGCGATAATGGGCCAGCATATCACTGACATTAAGTGCTTTGAAATTTCGGATCGCCCAATAGAAAAACGGCTTGCCCGGTAAAGAGCAAGCCGTCTTTGATAACCCCTGGCTGGCCAACCACTCCCGCCACAAGCTATTAACCGTCCCGGAGAACTTAATGAGCCGTGTGCGTAACGTGCTTGGCTTTCGGAAACTTGTGATGATGATGCGGCTTCGCGTACGAAACAGCCGGCGCAGCCACTGCAGCAACGATCAGAACTGCAAGGAATTTCTTCAGAAGATTGTTCATGAGGCGAACCTGATAGCGAGAGTTTGACGAGGGGTTGACGTGCGTATTGCAAAACGCCGACACAGTGTAGCTCAGCGATTCCTCAACCCGAAATGGTCGAGAACGCCTGCTGCGAAAGTGTTGTATTGCTGCCTACGTCGTCAATATCGCAATCCTCGTCGCTTTCCCGGCATCACGAAATCTCAGTAAAAATCCTGCTAGCAAGCAAGGGAACGCCGGCCCGGCATTCCCCGCCAGCGCATGACTTACGAGCCCGAGCCGCTTGCCGTCACGGGAGCGGCGGGACCGCTCGGGGTTGCCGTACCCATGCCGGGCGTGTTGCTCTTGCCCATCGACGAGGAGCTCTTGTGCTTCATCGACTTGTGATGCGTGGTGCCGGTCGTGCCCATGCCAGCGGCCTGGTTGGTGGTCTGGGCATTGTCACCCGCTTGTAAGCCGGTGGCCGAACTCGGCGGATTGTTTTGGGCGAATGCCGTGCTGGAAACGCAAAGTACGGCGCCGATCGCGCATGCCATTGAGAAGTGCTTCATGCCTGTATTCCTTTCTGTAAGACTGGAGACGTCCATGGATCGTATGACTTCGAACAAGCGGACGCTCACTTGCTTGCTCAAACCCTTGTTCAGCATGTGACGTGCCACCACCATCGTGGATATGTTTTCACTTGCCAGTTTCCGCCGTTGAATATCGCAAATACGCCTGATCGCGCGGCGTCATCAAACTGACTTGGCACGCTGACGTCGCCGTCCCACGTGCATGCCGTTTTTGTTCTATCGGCGGAAATTCACGTGCGGTGCAATGGCTACCTGGTGATTCCCACGCATTCCACTTTCAAGGCAAGCCATGAATGTCAGCGTCTTCGATCTGTTCAAGATCGGCATTGGTCCGTCGAGTTCGCATACGGTCGGCCCGATGATCGCGGCGTGCAGGTTTGCATCGCATATTGAAGACGCAAATCTTCTGGCGTTCGTGCGGCGCGTGCGGGTGGATCTGTTCGGTTCACTGGGCGCAACGGGCAAGGGTCATGGCACCGACAAGGCCGTGCTTCTCGGACTCGAAGGTTATCTCCCCGACTCGATCGATCCGGATGCGATCGAACCGCGTCTGCGGGCGATCCGCGAGTGCAAGACGCTGATGCTGCTCGGCAAGCATGAAGTGAAGTTCGATGAACGCGACCACCTCGGGTTTTTCCGCAAGCTGATGCCGGGCGCGCCGGGCTCGAGCGTCGTGCATCCGAACGGCATGCGCTTTCAGGCCTTCGATGAAAACGGCCAGTTGGTCGTCGAGAAAGAGTACTACTCGGTCGGCGGCGGCTTTGTGATCAACCGCGAAGGAACGCGCGTGAACGGCGTGCAATCGGGCGGCGAGGTTCCGCATCCGTTTCGCACCGGCGACGACCTGATGCGCGTGTGCCGCGAGACGGGTTTATCGATTGCAGAAGTGACGATGTTGAACGAATGCGCATCGCGATCGGAAAGCGAAGTCCGCGAAGGTCTGCTCGCCATCTGGCGCGTGATGGCTGCATGCGTGGAGCGCGGCTGCAAGGTTCGCGGCGAATTGCCCGGGCCGATGCACGTGAAGCGCCGCGCGGCCGATCTCTCGGCGCAATTGCGCCACCGCTCGGAAGAATCGCTGCGTGACCCGTTGTCGATGCTCGACTGGGTCAACCTCTACGCCATGGCCGTGAACGAAGAGAACGCAGCGGGCGGTCGCGTGGTCACCGCGCCCACGAACGGCGCTGCCGGCGTGATCCCTGCCGTGCTGCACTACTACGTGAAGTTCATGCACAACGCGACCGATGAAGGCATTGTCACGTTCTTGCTGACCGCTGCTGCGATCGGGATCATCTACAAAGAGACGGCATCGATATCCGGCGCCGAGGTCGGCTGTCAGGGCGAGGTCGGCGTGGCGTGCTCGATGGCCGCCGCCGCGCTCGCCGCCGTCATGGGCGGCACGCCCACGCAAGTCGAAAACGCCGCTGAAATAGGCATGGAACACAACCTCGGCATGACCTGCGATCCGGTGGGCGGGCTCGTGCAGATTCCGTGCATAGAACGCAACGCTATGGGCGCGATCAAGGCGCTCAACGCCGCACGCATGGCGATGAAAGGCGACGGCACGCACTATGTATCGCTCGATAACGTGATCAAGACCATGCGCGAAACCGGCGCGGACATGAAGACGAAATACAAGGAGACGTCGCGCGGCGGGTTGGCCGTGAACGTCATCGAGTGTTGAATTAACAGGTTGCAAGCCAGTTTCGCAACATCAACAAGTTCCAGGGAAACACCATGAGCCGCTATTCGATATTCAGCCTGCTGCGCAACGGCATGTCGTATCACGAGAACTGGGAGCGCCAGTGGAAGAGCCCCGAGCCGAAACAGGAATACGACGTGGTCATCGTCGGCGGCGGCGGACATGGTCTCGCCACGGCTTATTACCTCGCGAAAGAGCATGGCGTGCGCAATATCGCGGTGCTCGAGAAGGGCTGGATCGGCGGCGGGAATACGGCGCGCAATACGACGATCGTGCGGTCGAATTATCTGTGGGACGAATCTGCCGCGCTGTATGAAAAAGCGATGCAGCTTTGGGAAGGTCTCTCGCAAGACCTGAACTACAACGTGATGTTCAGCCAGCGCGGCGTGATGAACCTCGCGCATACCTTGCAGGATGTCCGGGATACTGAACGTCGCGTGAACGCAAACCGGCTGAACGGTGTCGACGCGGAATTCCTCACGCCCGAACAGATCAAGCAGATCGAGCCGACCATCAACCTGAATAGCCGATACCCCGTACTCGGCGCATCCATCCAGCGTCGCGGCGGTGTCGCGCGTCACGACGCGGTTGCCTGGGGTTATGCGCGCGGCGCGGATCAGGCCGGCGTGGATATCGTGCAGAACTGTCAGGTCACCGGTATCCGCCGAAACGGCAGCCAGGTGACAGGTGTCGATACAACCAAGGGTTTCATCAAGGCGAAGAAGGTCGCGGTGGTCGCGGCAGGCAACACCTCGACACTCGCCGACATGGCCGGCATCCGCCTGCCTTTGGAAAGCCATCCGCTGCAGGCGCTGGTCTCCGAGCCGATCAAGCCCGTGGTCAATACGGTGGTGATGTCGAACGCGGTGCACGCCTATATCAGCCAGTCCGACAAGGGCGATCTCGTGATCGGTGCGGGCGTCGATCAATACACGGGCTTCGGCCAGCGCGGCAGCTTTCACATCATTGAAGGAACGCTCGAGGCGATCGTCGAAATGTTCCCCGTGTTCTCGCGCGTGCGGATGAACCGCCAGTGGGGCGGGATTGTGGATGTATCGCCGGATGCATGCCCGATCATCAGCAAGACGGATGTCAAAGGCCTCTATTTCAACTGCGGATGGGGTACGGGTGGCTTCAAGGCGACACCGGGTTCCGGTTGGGCTTATGCGCACACCATTGCCAACGACGAGCCGCATGCGTTGAACGCGCCGTTTTCCATCGACCGGTTTTACACGGGTCATCTGATCGACGAACACGGCGCCGCCGCCGTCGCCCACTAATCCGCCTTAGGAGAAAAGGTATGTTGCTGATCGAATGCCCCTGGTGCGGACCGCGTGCCGAAACCGAATTCTCGTGTGGTGGCGAAGCAGATATTGCGCGACCGCTCGATACCGAAAAGCTCACCGACAAGGAATGGGGCGACTACCTCTTCATGCGCAAGAATCCGCGTGGCGTGCATCGTGAGCAATGGATGCACACACAGGGCTGCCGCCGCTGGTTCATGGCGCAACGCGACACCGTGAGCTACGCGTTCCAGGGCTATGACACGTTCGCGCGGCCACTCGCCGTGATGGAATCGAAAGAAGAAGGACAATCGAAATGAGCCAGAAAGA
>NZ_CAXTGZ010000227.1:0-8861 GCF_964243625.1 uncultured Caballeronia sp. | reverse complement strand
TCTTCTGCACCTCGCGTGGTCCGAGGTACTTGAACACTTCCGCCGCTTCCGATTCACCAATCGACATCAGCAGGAGCGCAGCTTTATTGAGGCCTTCAGCGTTCATCGGACACCCAGTTCTTGACGACCGTCGCGACGATTCTCGGATCCTGGCGCGCGATCATCCGCGCGTAGTCGAGATTGCGTTCGAACTTGGCCTTGTTGCTTTCGTTGCCGAGCAAGCTGACTTCGGCATCCTTGTCTTCATCTACTGCGGACTTCGGCATGGACGGACCATCGAGCAGCGACAGTTCATCCGGCGCGCCGAGTGCGGGCGGCGGGGGCGGCGGCGGGAAGGCGCGGCGCAGCGCCGGCTTCACCATCGTGAAATACAGGAACATCGCCACCAGCCCGATACCCGCGTACTTCGCCAACTGGATGCCGCGGGCGATCATGTCCGGCGTGCGCCACCAGGGGATGTCGGGGATCACGTTCGTATCGACCAGGAACGTGCTGTTCACCACGTTGACCGAGTCGCCGCGTTTTTCGTCGTAGCCCATCGCGTCCTTCACGAGTTGCTGGACTTGCGCGAGCTTGTCGGCGGGCAGCGGTTGCATCGTGACGATGCCTTTCGCGTCCACTTGCTTCTGGTAGTTCACGACCACGGCGACCGAGAGGCGCTTGATGCCGCCCATCGGCTGCTCGTAGTGGCGCACCGTCCGGTCGACTTCGTAATTGGTCGTGGTGTCCTTGCGCACGTTCACCGGCTGCGTCTTTGCGCCGTCGGCGCCGCTCGCGGCTGCGTCGACAGGCGCCGACGCCGCTGCCGGCGGCTGGTTCGACAATGCGCCCGGCACGCCGCCAACGCTCGCGCCGCCGCCGTCCTTGGATTCGCTCGATTGCTGGCTGCGGATCGCCGTGTTCTGCGGATTCGCGTTCGGACCGTAGCTTTCGGCGGTCTGCTCGAGCTTCGAAAAGTCGATATCCGCGCTCACCTGCGAATGGGCGTTGCCTGCACCGAACAGCGGCGCCAGGATTGCATCGATACGCGATTGCGTATTGCGCTCGATCTGCTGGACGTACTTGAGTTGCGAGGCGTCCAGCCCGTTCGGCCCGCTGCTTTGCTGCGTCAGGAGGTTGCCATCCTGGTCGACGATGGTCACATTCTTCACCGGCATGTCCGCCACGCCCGAGCTGACCATGTGCTGGATAGCGAGGGTTTGCGCTTCGTCGAGCGCGCGGCCGGGATACAGGTTCAACATGACGGACGCGGTCGGCAATTCCTTTTCGCGCACGAACACGGTCGGCTTCGGAATCGCGAGGTGCACCCGGGCTTCGCGAACCGACGATATCGACGCGATGGTCTTTTCCAGCTCGCCTTCGAGCGCCCGCTGATAGTTGACCTGCTCGGCGAACTGGCTGATGCCGAACTTCTGGTTGTCCATCAATTCAAAGCCGACCGAGCCGTTCTTCGGCAATCCCTGCGATGCCAGCCGCAACCGCGTTTCGTGCACGGCTTCGCTCGGCACGAGGATCGCGCCGCCCGATTCGGCGATCTTGTAGGGGATGTTCCCTTGCTGCAGCGCGGCGACGATCGCTCCGCCGTCACGATCCGACAGGTTGCTGAACAGCACCCGGTAGTCCGGCTGGCGCGACCACATCACCAGTCCGGCGATCACCATGGCGAGCACCGCCACGGCGATGATCAACGGCATGCGCGGGTTGTTGCGGAACTGGTTGAGCATCGGCATGCGGCCGCCGAGGTTGCCGCTGAAGTCCGAACTGCCGGCAAATCCCGCGCCGCCCGAACCTGCCGCGATCGATCCGGCCGCCGGCTGCGCGCCGGCCAGACCCATGCGGGCGTCCGGGTTGATCAGGTTATTGGTGGAATCCATGCGTCGAAGCTCTCCGAATCTTGCGTTTTCCGCGAAGTGTCCGGTTAAAGCCGGGCGCAGTCGCAGACTCTTTCATGAGAGGAATTATCCGTAAGGGCGAGTAAGTCGATTGAGCGAACAGAAGCCGCTTTTGGCGCTCTTTCCCGGCTTTGCAAAACCACGCCGCTGCTAGACTTTTTCGTAATCGGTCAGGCCGTATGGCGAACCGCCCAGGCTCCGGCGCAGACGCCAGCCTCAGGCCCGGGACAGGCCCCGGTTCGATATGTCCCAGCAGCACCGCCCACCATACGTTGCCGCCGGTTACCTTATTTTTGAGAGTTTGATTTCCGCTTCCTTCTGGAGACACCATGAATGCATCCATCAGCCCGCTGAGTTCGGCGCTCCAGCAACTCCAGTCCATGGCCACGCAGGCCGCCGGGGGCGCGGGCAATGTTGCGGGCGGCGCTGTCGTGCCTGAATCGGGGGCGGCGAGCGCGGGAAGTTTTGCGGATGCGCTGAAATCGTCCATCGATAACATCAGCAGCTCGCAGAAAAGCGCCATGAGCGAAGCGCACGCGTTCGAAATCGGTGCGCCGAACGTATCGCTCAACGACGTCATGGTCGACATGCAGAAAGCCAACGTGGGCTTGCAGTTCGGCCTGCAGGTGCGCAACAAGCTGGTGTCCGCGTACAACGACATCATGAATATTTCCGTCTGAGCCGGGGCGCGCAGCCCGCTTCATGGATAACCGCGCCATCGGCATCTGGACGCTTGCTCGCGGCCATTGCACTTTCCGGAACCCGTTGTGACGCAAAGCCTTCCTAAAGCTTTCGCCGCTTTCTCCGATAACCCAAGTACAGCTCGGCAAACAGTCAGACGAATCGAAGGTCTTGATCGTAATGCCGGCATCGGTTCATTACGGTTTTCGCGATCGAGCGTGCGGAAATCGAATCAGGAGAAAGTCGGATGTTTTCCCAGGGACATGCGGGAGCCAACGCGTACGCACGCGTCGGCGTGCAAACCGGAGTAATGGGCGCCAGTCCGCACAGACTCGTCGTCATGCTGTATCAGGGCGCGCGCCAGGCTGTGGCTCAGGCACGAATGCACTTGCAGCAAGGCAACATCGCGGCGCGCGGCGAAGCGATCACGAAGGCGATCGGCATTATCGAAAGCGGTTTGCAGCAGGCCCTGAACAAGGACGCCGGCGGGGAAATCGCGGCGCGGCTGGACGCGCTGTATACGTATATGTCGCATCGGCTGTTGACCGCGAACGTGCAGCAAAGCGAACCGATGCTGGTGGAAGTCGATGGCTTGTTGGCGACTCTGGAAGACGCCTGGATCGCAATTGCGCCCGACGCAGCAAGAATGGCTGCGGCGTGACATTGCGAAATATGTCCGCACATAATGAAAACGACACAAGAATATTTCTCTCATTACGAAGCGATTGCTGAACTTTCTGCGCGCATGCTGGCCGCGGCGCGCTGTGGAGACTGGAGTGAGTTGAAGATCATGCAGGGGGCATATCGCGAGTTGATCGACGGCTTGCGGGAAGTCGATGCCGCATCCCAGCTCGACGATACCGCCCGCGCCCGCAAGTTCGAGCTGGTGCGCCGGATTCTCGCGGACGACGCCGCCATTCGCGACCTGAGCGCACCCAGCCTTGCGCGTTTATCGGCGCTGTTCACAGTGAACAGACCCGCGCGAGTTTTGAAAAAGATGATCGGGCTGCGATAAACACGTTTTTGCAGGTCACGTGTTTGCAGCCCGCCGAAAACCGGTGGCGGACTGATCCGAGTGTCGATCGCGCTGACCGGTGACCCGAGGAAACCGGCATGCCTGGTCTGGACTCCGCGATCGCTGCGCTAATCGCCAGCCGCACTGACATGCTGTTATCGGCGCTGCTTCCGCAGGGCGGATCGAGCTCGGGGGCGACTGCGCAAACCGGCACGTCGCAACTTCTCGTCGATACCCCGCCGTTCGCCGTTCCCCTTCCGGCAAACGCAGCCAATACGCCGCCGCCGGCTTCCGCGCAGACCGCGCTCAGCGAAGTTGCGCGCACGCTGGACGCCATTTCCCGTTTCGGCGGTCAGAACACGCCGCCCATCACAAGCGATACGCCCTTATGGCCGACCGCGCCCCGGCCGGTTCTCGCCGCGAGCGCGTTTGCCACCTTGTCCGGGTCGTTGTTCTCCACGCCGGAGACAACCACCGCTTCTTCTACGACCGCGGTCAATCAAGTCGCGCCGGCCCTGCCGGTTGACGTGCTGGCGTCTGTGCTGGCAAAAACCGTGAGCGAAAGCGGGCTGTTCTACGAAAGTCATATCGTGCAGTGGCTTGCAGGACAACGTTCGCTGGCGTCGCTGAACAATGAACCGCAAGCGCGTGCGGACAACGTGACGGCGAAGCTCCCGTTCGACGTACCGCAACCGCAAACGGATATTCCGGCAGACGTCTGGATCGATGAATCCCTCCTGCCGTCCACTTTTTCCGCCGATCCGCCCGATCCGATGAACCCCGTGCGCCTCGTCCCGATGCCGCTCACGCCGCAGCAGGCCGCGGCGCTGGCGGCGTCGGTACGCGCAGTGCCGCCGAATGTGTTTTCGCCGCCGGGATCAAGATTGGCCGCCGATTCCGCGTCCGCCGCCGATGCAAATACGCATGATCCGGCTGTGCAGGCGTCGATCAACGCGGGCATCCATCCATCGACCATTCCGCTCGTGCGCCAGCAGCTCGATCTGTTTGCGACCAACCAGTTCCGCTGGTCCGGCGAAGCCTGGCCTGGCGCGAAGTTCGAGTGGGAAATCCAGCCGCGTGAGCGCGGCCCACAGGATGGCGCTGCAAATGTGCCCCTCGGCGATGACCGCGCCTGGCACACGCGCGTCACGCTGACGTTGCCGACGCTCGGCAACGTGGATGCGAACCTCGTGCTCACCGGGCAGAAGCTGCTTGTGCGACTCAACGCCAGCGCGGACGGCGCGATCCTGCTTGCCCGCGACGGCGCGCATTTCCAGCAGCAACTCGAAGCCGCCGGCCTGCAGCTCGCCGGCATCACCGTCCGCGCGATGGACCCGCTCGCCGAATCGGCCGGCGTCGTCCCGCCGGGCGACGGCGTGGAGACCGCAACGTGACGCCCGGAAACGATCCGCGCAAGCAAGCCACCGCGCTCACCTACGACACGAAAAAACCCGACGCCGCGCCCCGCGTGGTCGCGAAGGGTTATGGCCTCGTCGCCGAAATGATCGTGCAGCGCGCGAAGGACGCCGGTTTGTACGTGCACGAATCGCCGGACATGGTGTCGCTGCTGATGCAGGTCGATCTCGATGCCCGCATCCCGCCCGCGTTGTATCAGGCGGTGGCGGAACTGCTGGCATGGCTCTACAGGCTGGAAAACGGCATTGAGGAAGGACCGGCGCCGCAAGTCGCGCCGGCCGCCGGAAAGCCGAAGGGATAGGCCTGCTGTCCTGAGTGCTAGGCGGCAAACGCCCGCTCGATGACCGCCGCGAAATCAAAGCGCGCCGGCAACGTGCCGTAGACGCGATTCGTGGTGCGTTGTGCATCGCCGAGACGGGTTTCGATAAAAGCCGCCGATATTTCCTGCGGCGCGTGCTGCGCGAGCAACACACCCTGCGCCGTCAGCACGAGTTGCTGCGCGATCCGCCGCGCCGACGCCTCGCGCGCAGCCGGCTCGCCCTGAAGCATCCCGAGCAGGGTTTTCAACGCGTCGCGCAACGCCGGATATTCTTGCGCCGCCGCGCGCCACGAATCGAATAACGCGTGCGCGGCTTCGGGTTCACGCTCGATCGCCCGCAGCACGTCGAGACACATCACGTTGCCCGAGCCTTCCCAGATCGAATTCACCGGCGCTTCCCGATAAAACCGCGCCATCGGTCCCGTCTCCACATACCCGTTGCCGCCCCAGACCTCCATTGCTTCGCCGGTGAATTCGAGCGCGCGCTTGCAGACCCAGAACTTCGCGGCCGGCGTCACGATGCGCCGCCACGCGCGCTCCTCCGGCGCCGATGAATTTTCAAACGCGCCCGCGAGCCGCATGAACAGCGTGGTCGCGGCTTCCGATTCCAGTGCGAGATCGGCGAGCACGTTGCGCATCAGCGGTTGATCGGCAAGCTTTGCGCCAAACGCGCTCCTATACCGCGCGTGGTGAATCGCGTGGATCAGCGCGGCGCGCATCAACGCCGCGCTGCCGATCACGCAATCGAGCCGCGTGAAGTTCGCCATCTCGATGATCGTCGGCACCCCGCGTCCTTCGTCGCCGATCATCACGCCATAGGCGTCGAGGAATTCCACTTCGCTGCTGACGTTCGAGCGGTTGCCGAGCTTGTCCTTGAGTTGTTGAATCTGCACCGCGTTCCTGGAACCGTCCGGCGTGAAGCGCGGTACGTAAAAGCACGAAATCGAGCCTTTTTCATCGGCGCTTTCGCCGGTCCTGGCGAGCACGAGATGCGCGTCGCATTGCGGCGCGGAGAAAAACCATTTATGCCCGACCAGCCAATATTCAGCGCCTCGCCCGCCCGCGCCGAGCGCCACCGCGTGCGTCCGGTTGCTGCGCACGTCCGAGCCGCCTTGTTTTTCGGTCATGCCCATGCCGATCATCATCGATTGTTTGCCGGCATCGAGCGGGATATCGCGTGGATCGTGCTTGCGCGAAAGCAATTGCGCCTGCAGGCGCGCGTAGAGCGCGGGTTCCTTTTGCAGCACCGGGATGCTCGCGAACGTCATGGTCAGTGGACACAACGATCCGCTTTCGAGTTGCGCGTGGAGAAAATATCCGGCGGCGCGCGCAGCCATGGAACCGGGCCGCGGCTTGGCCAAAGTACCGGACTCGAACGGCATTGCGTGAAGGCCTTGTTCACGCAACATAGAAAGCAGCGTATGCCACGCGGGATGAAACTCGATCGCATCGATCCGCTCGCCGCGTGCACTGAATGGATGATGTTCGGGGGTATGCCGGTTGGCCAGATCAGCAAGGGCAAGGACGTCCGGCTGGGTCAGTGCCAAGCCGTCGCGTGTGAGTGCATCGAGATGCCAGCCCGCGCCTTCGCGTTGCAGCGCGGCAACCAGCGCCGCGTCCGTGGTCATCGCGTTGTAGCGCTCGAGCGGCGGCGCCTGGTTCGTGATTTCGTGGGTCTGGCCGCAGGTGGATGGGGTCATCGGTTACCTCCGTCGAAGCGAATATTCTGCTCCTAAAAGCCACGCGCCGGATCGACGCGCTCAAACCAAGAATTCCTGAGAACCGTCTTAAACCGTCTGCCTTGAGGTATTTCCGATTTTATTAGGAAGTCCTTATCTCTTTAAAACCCGAACCTATAATCGCCAATCCCATTTTGGGCGTTTGGCGACATCACGCAGGTAAGGAAAGGCATATCAAATGAGCATCAATGTTATTCAGCTAGTACAGGGCGCTTTGACCGAAAGCGTGTTGCAGCAACTCGCCACGAAACTGGGCGTTGCACCGGAAGCAGCAAAGCGCGTAGTCGGCATGATTGCGCCGGCAATGGTCGGTTCGCTTATGAACAAGGCGTCGTCGCCGGAAGGCGCGCGTGGTTTGTTCGCATCCATCATGTCATCGGATTCGAACGCGAACATCGTGGACATGCTGCCGCAACTCGTGCATGGCGACGGCCTGCAATCGCTGCTGGCGTCGGGAACGCGGCTCGCCACGAGCGTAGCGTCCGAAGATCGCATCAACGGATTGAGCAACGCAGTCGCTGCGAAAACCGGCGTGTCCGTGGGCGCTACGCACGCGCTGGGCGGGATTGTCACGACCGCCATGTTCGGCGTGCTGAAACACTACTTCACACGGTCCGGCGGCAACGTCGGCCAGTTGCCCACGCTGCTCGGCCATCAATTGCCCATGGTCAAGGCAAGCATGTCGGAAGACATCTCCACCGCACTGGGTCTGGGCGGCGCGGGCACCTTCCTGACAGGCGTGGCGGCGCAGTTGAAGGCGGTATCGTCGCATCTGGAACATCCTTCTACTGCAGGCGGTTCGCCGTCGGTGGTGAATTCATCGCTTGAGAAGATCGTGGTGGAAGAGAAGGCAGCATCGAAGAAATGGTGGTGGCTGGCACTCGCGGCCGCCCTTGCATTGCTGGCGTTGCTGTTTGGCCGTAGCTGCACGACCCAGCAGCCGATGGCAACCGCACCGGCCGAAGCGCCCGTAGTCAACTCGACCCCGGCAGTCGCCGCCCAGCCGGCTCCGGAACCCGCTTCGGCCCCTGCGGCTGTCGCTGCTCCGGTACCGACGAAGGACGCGCTGCTGACGTTCACGGTCGACAAGCTCGGCGCACCGGCCATTGCTGCGACGGTTGGCAGCGAAGAAGAGAAGGCCAAGCTGCTCGCCGCATTGACGGCAAAGTTCGGCGCGGATCATCTGAACGCGACCATCACGGTCGATCCGGAAACCAAGCCGGCCAGCTGGCTCGACAAGCTCGACGGCCTGTTGCCGCTGATGCAATTGCCGGGCGCGGAAGCCAAGTTGTCGGGCGAGAAGATCGAGTTGAGCGGTACGGCTGCGGACGCACGCAACGGCTGGATGGACAAGCTCAAGTCGCTGTTCGGCGCGGGCTTCACCATTGGTACGTTCGACGTCAAGCAAGCGGTTGAAAACGCGAAGGAATCGTTCATGAGCGCGTTCTCGTCGCTGAAGGACGATTGCGCCCCGGCCGATGTCGCCAAGGTGCTGAACCTGCAAGTCATCAACTTCCGTACCGGTTCGGACGTGCCGCCGCAAGACGCACAACTGGCGCTGGCGAAGTCGGCTGAGATGTTGAAGTCGTGCCAGGACACCGGCAAGACGGTCAAGCTGAACATCGGCGGTTACTCGGACAACGTCGGCCTGGCTAGCTCGAACCTGACGCTTTCGAAGAAACGTGCTGAAGCTGTGCGCGCCTTCCTGGTCAAGCACGGTGTTTCCGCCGACGCTTTGACGGCACAGGGTTATGGTGACCAGCACCCTATCGCTGACAACTCGACGGCCAGCGGACGTT
>NZ_CAXTGZ010000226.1:0-8885 GCF_964243625.1 uncultured Caballeronia sp. | reverse complement strand
TTCGCGCGCCGTGTGGCCTGCGAAGTGCATCCTGCAGCGGGCGCGCGTGTCCAGTCCACGATCGACGCCCCGCTGCAGCGCTTCGCCCGTGACTCGCTCGCGCGAACCTTGCTCGAACTCAACTCGCGCGCGCATCAGCGCAATGTGCACGACGGCGCCGCGATCGTCATCGATAACCGCAGCGGTGAAATTCTCGCGTGGGTAGGCTCGGCGGGCGGGTTGTCGAACGCGCCGGAAGTCGATGCCGTCATCGCGTTGCGCCAGGCCGGCTCGACGCTCAAGCCGTTCTTGTACGCTCAGGCCATCGACGAAAAGCGCCTCACGCCTGCCTCTTTACTCGACGACGCCCCGCTCGATCTCGCCACGGGCGGCGGCTTGTATATCCCGCAAAACTACGATCACGATTTCAAGGGCTGGGTGAGCATGCGCACGGCGCTCGGGTCATCGCTGAACGTGCCGGCCGTGCGTACGCTCGTGATGGTCACGCCGCACAAGTTCGCGAAGACGCTGGTCTCGCTGGGATTGCCGCTCACGCAGGCCGGCGATTACTACGGCTTCAGCCTCGCTTTGGGGAGCGCCGACGTGACACTTGCATCGCTCACGAACGCGTATCGCACGCTTGCGAACAGGGGCACCTCCGGTTCGATGTCCGACGTGGCGGTGCATCCTGCCGCCGTGCCCGGAACACGTATCTTCAGCCCGCAGGCGAGCTTTATCGTGACGAACATCCTTGCCGACAACAACGCCCGCACGCGTACGTTCGGCTTCGACAGCGTGCTCGCCACGCGCTTTTTCAGCGCCGTCAAGACCGGCACGAGCAAGGACATGCGCGACAACTGGGCGGTCGGTTATACGTCGCGCTATACGGTCGGCGTGTGGGTCGGGAACGCCGACGGCGCGCCGATGTGGGACGTCTCCGGCGTGACGGGCGCCGCGCCCGTGTGGGCCGCGCTCGTCAACTACCTGCACCGGCAGACGCCGAGCCGCGCGCCCGCTGCGCCCGAAGGCGTGGTGCGCACGAAGATCACGTATCAGAACGATATCGAACCGGCGCGCGACGACTGGTTCCTGAGCGGCACGCAGATGTCGCGGATCGGGTTATCGGCGAATGCTGAGGGAACCATAAAGGGTGCGGATAACTCCGGCGCGGCGCGAATCTCTACGCCGACCGACGGCACGATCTTCGCGCTCGACCCCGACATTCCCGCGGCCCGCCAGCGCGTCTGGTTCGAAAGCGGACAAGGCGCGCCTTCGGGCAGCACGTGGCGTCTGGACGGCAAGCCGGCCGGACGCGCACAACGCATGGCATGGTTGCCGTGGCCGGGACATCACACGCTGGATCTCATCGATAAACACGGCAAAGTCGTCGACTCCGTGAAATTCGAGGTTCGCGGCGCATTCGTGAAAATCAAAACCAAGGGCTGATCGGAGGCGGATTTTGTTGATAATTTTTACAAGACAAAAGACAGATTAATCGCAGCGACATTCAGAAACTGTTAAATCTCGACAGGACCGTCCCGATCCGCCACGCGTCTGGTAATAATCGCAAAAGAGATTTGAAACGCTGCAGCGAAAGCGCTGCCGCAGCAAAATACTATCCGGCGATGTTGTCAAAATTAATGCTGCCCGAACCGATTCACGGTTGCCGCCATTATGCTGGCGGTCGTTTTGTCCTATGCTAGTTGGACTTTCTGGCCAGGCTTCCAGTAAAGTCGGGGCGGCACTGAGACACTGATTTCTCCTTCTGTTTTCAACCTGGAGCACTTGTCATGCTTAAAAAGCTGTTGATGTTGTTTCTGGCCTTTTCGTTGTCGATGGGCGCGGCATTCGCCGCCACTGACGTGAACACCGCCGACGAGGCCTCGCTTGAAGCCATCAAAGGGCTCGGGCCGGTGAAGTCGAAGGCGATCATCGACGAACGGACTGCGAACGGCCCGTTCAAGAACGCCGACGATCTCGCCAATCGCGTGAAAGGGCTCGGCACGAAGTCCGTAGGACATCTGGAAGAAGCCGGGCTGACCATCGGTGGTTCATCCGCGCCGCCAACCGGCGTGAAGCCCTCCAAGACGCCTGCAACCAGCACGAGCGCCGCGCCGGGCAAATCGACGGTGAAGTCTTCGGCCGCCGCTACCGCCGCAACCTCTCCTGCAGCGACCACGGCCACCACGCCTGCCGTCACGCCGGACGCGGCATCGGCTCCGAAAGCGAAGAAATCGAAGAAAGCAAAAGCCGCCGACGCCGCCAGCGGGTCGACCACCGCCACCGCCGATGCAGCATCTGGCGCGAGCGGCGCCAAGGCATCGAAGAAGTCGAAGAAGAAGAAAGCCGCGAGCGACGCGGCTGCAACCTGAGGACAGCGGCGCGTTTCTTTCGCGCGCCGTTGACTTGATGCAAGGGCGTGTCGTTCGTGAAACGGACACAAACACGACGCTCGAACTTAAGCGCACTCAGGTCGTTTTGCAGCAGAACACGCGTTGTCCTGACGGACGGCGCCTTGTTCGCCCGGTCACTGCAACACAACCGGGCGATATACCCAACCCGTATCGCTTTTCAGAGAGACAGCCATGAGCCTACTCGATACCCTCGCCTCCTCCTTCGGCAAATCGTCACCGGAAGGTGGCGGCGCAGCACCGGCCGGTCTGGTCGCTGTCGCCATGGAATTCATCAACAACCAGCCAGGCGGCCTGACTGGCCTGATCCAGCGCTTCCATGAAAATGGCGCAGGTGATGTGGTGTCGTCATGGATCGGTCATGGCGAAAACAAGCCGATCAGCTCGGACACCCTGACCAACGTGCTCGGGTCGGGCGCAGTCAGCGATCTCGCACAGAAGGCAGGTGTGTCGGGTGATCAGTTGAGCGGCATGCTGGCCTCCGTGCTGCCGCAACTCGTCGACAAGGCAACGCCGAACGGCGAAGTGCCGGCGGACGGCAAGCTTGATCTCGGCAGCGTGCTGGGTTCGCTCGGCGGTCTGGGCGGCCTGTTCGGCAAGAACGAAGAACCGAAGGCTTGAGGGTTCTTCGCTTTATAGTGTTTGCTTGAAGTGACGAAGGGGCATCGGAGTAATCCGTTGCCCTTTTTCGTCAATGCTTGAAACCCTGGCGCGCGAGCAGCTTCCAGCCGTTGCCGGCCTTCTTCCAGACCATCAACTGATCGAGTTCGACATCGGTCTGCTTGCCATCGCTCTCCACCGTTGTCGAAAAATGATCCCGGACGATGGCGTTATCGCCTTCGAGCGTCACGCTCGGCTCGGTCAGGTCGATGCGCTTGTAGTGCGTCTTCCCACTCGCGATCGTATCGATATAAACCTGCTGGTTCTGAACCGAAGCGTTCGAATGACCGTAGCTCAAAGTCGAGGTGGTCAGCGCTTTGAGTTCGGCGCCGTTGGCCGCGATCATCGCGGCATGAAGGCGCCTGACGGCAGAGTCGAGGGACGCCCGATCGCTGGTCTTGGCGTAGACGTTCACCGACGCGGCGCACGCAACTGTCGCTGCCAGCAAGAGGTTCAGTTTCGTCATGGAATGATGTGAGTTGGAGGTGATTAGAACGGACGTCCTATGACTTTCGCCTTTTATAACGGAGAACTTTCAAGTCTGAGCGCCGCTTTTTAGATACGACGTCAGATAACTTGGTCGCAGATTATCACGATGCCCAAAGTTCGCTAACGGGGTATACCCAAACACGCTCTTGCTCCAACCACAAAAAAAACGCCCGATAAACCTCATCGGGCGTTTCATCGCATCACCAAAGCGTCTTAATGCACGACGCGATCGAACACCAGCTCCCCGTCCCGAACATCCACAGGGATCACGTCCTTCGGCCCAAACTTGCCGGCCAGGATCAGCTTCGCGACCGGGTTCTCGATCTGCTGCTGGATCGCGCGCTTCAAGGGCCGCGCGCCGAACACCGGGTCGTAACCCACCTTGCCGACCAACTCGAGCGCCGCGTCCGATACATCCAGCTGCATCTCCAGCTTCGCAAGCCGTTCATGCAACCGCTGCAACTGGATCTTCGCAATCGACTGGATGTTGCTCCGGTCGAGCGAATGGAACACCACGACGTCGTCGATACGATTCAGAAACTCCGGCCGGAAGTGCAGCTTGACCTCTTCCCACACGGCATCCTTCACCGCTTCGTGCGGCTCGCCGACCATCGACTGAATCACGTGCGATCCAAGATTCGATGTCATCACGATCACCGTATTCTTGAAGTCCACGGTGCGCCCTTGCCCATCGGTCATACGGCCATCGTCGAGCACTTGCAGCAGCACGTTGAACACGTCCGGATGCGCCTTCTCGATTTCATCGAGCAGGATCACGCTGTATGGTTTGCGCCGCACGAGCTCGGTCAGATACCCGCCCTCTTCATAACCGACATAACCCGGCGGTGCGCCGATCAAACGCGCGACGCTGTGCTTCTCCATGAATTCGCTCATGTCGATACGAATCAGGTGATCCTCCGAATCGAACAGGAACGCGGCGAGCGCCTTGCACAACTCGGTCTTGCCCACGCCCGTCGGGCCGAGGAACAGGAACGAACCATATGGCCGGTTCGGGTCCGACAAACCGGCGCGCGAGCGGCGAATCGCATCTGCCACTGCACCTATTGCTTCGTCCTGACCGATCACGCGTTCATGCAGCTTGGCTTCGATCTGCAGCAGCTTGTCACGCTCGCCCTGCATCATCCGCGACACAGGAATGCCGGTCGAACGCGACACGACTTCCGCGATCTCTTCAGCACCGACTTGCGTGCGCAACAGGCGCGGCCGCGTGGGATTGCTTTGCTCGGCGGTCTCGGCCTGCGTCACCTGCTTCAATTGCGCCTCGAGCCCGGGCAGCTTGCCGTACTGCAATTCGGCGACCTTCTCGAGCTTGCCTTCGCGCTGCAGACGCACGATATCCGCGCGCACTTTCTCGATCTCTTCCTTCAGCGTCGCGCTGCCCTGCACGGCGGCTTTTTCCGCCATCCAGATTTCCTCGAGGTCGGAATACTCGCGATCCAGCCGCTCGATTTCCTCTTCGATCAATTGCAGGCGCTTCTGCGATGCTTCGTCCTTCTCCTTCTTCACAGCTTCGCGCTCGATCTTCAACTGGATCAAACGACGGTCGAGCCGGTCCATCTCTTCGGGCTTCGAATCGATTTCCATCTTGATGCGCGACGCGGCTTCATCGATCAGGTCGATAGCCTTGTCCGGCAGGAAACGGTCCGTGATGTAGCGATGCGACAACTCTGCCGCCGCGACGATCGCGGGATCGGTGATCTCCACGCCGTGATGCAGTTCGTACTTTTCCTGCAAGCCGCGCAGGATCGCAATGGTCGCTTCCACCGAAGGTTCGTCGACGAGCACCTTCTGGAAACGGCGTTCGAGCGCCGCGTCCTTTTCGATGTACTTGCGATATTCGTCAAGCGTGGTCGCACCGATGCAATGCAGCTCGCCGCGCGAGAGCGCCGGCTTGAGCATGTTGCCCGCGTCCATCGCGCCTTCGGCCTTGCCGGCGCCGACCATGGTATGGATTTCATCGATGAAGACGATGGTCTGCCCTTCGTCCTTCGCGATGTCGCTCAGGACGGCCTTGAGCCGCTCCTCGAACTCCCCGCGATACTTCGCGCCGGCCAGCAACGCGGCCATGTCGAGCGAAAGCACGCGCTTGCTCTTGAGCGATTCCGGCACTTCGCCGTTCACGATGCGCTGCGCAAGACCTTCCACGATGGCGGTCTTCCCCACGCCCGGCTCGCCGATCAGCACCGGATTGTTCTTCGTCCGCCGTTGCAGGATCTGGATGGAACGGCGGATTTCGTCGTCACGTCCAATCACCGGATCGAGCTTCCCGGCGCGAGCGCGCTCGGTCAGGTCGACGGTGTATTTCTTGAGCGCGCCGCGCTGGCTTTCGGCATCCTGACTATGCACCTGGCCGCCGCCGCGCACGGTGTTGATCGCGGCTTCGAGCGCCTTGCGCGTCAAGCCATGCTGCTTGGCAAGACGGCCCGCGTCGCCTTTGTCATCGGCGACTGCGAGCAGGAACATCTCGCTCGCAATGAACGTATCGTTGAGCTTTTGCGCTTCTTTATCCGCGCTGTTCAGCAAGCCGGCAAGGTCGCGGCTGACCTGGACGTTGCCGTCCGTGCCCTGGACTTGCGGCAAACGCGTCATCGCGTCTTTCAACGCGGTTTCCAGCGCCTGAACCTGAACGCCCGCCTGCGAGAGCAGCGAGCGCGCCGAACCGTCCTGTTGCGCAATCAGCGCAGCAAGCAGATGAACCGGTTCGATGTATTGATTGTCGTTGCCGACGGCGAGACTCTGCGCGTCGGCCAGTGCTTCCTGAAACTTGGTCGTGAGCTTGTCGATTCTCATATTGAGACCTCCAAATGGGATGTATTCAAAATGAGGCGCGATCCGGCACTTTCAAGCGCTTCGGTGCCCGAAAACGGCAATTTTTTGGATAAATCGTTAAATCGGGCGCGAGGGAAGCCGAGGATGCGGGAGCTTTGGAGCAGGTAGCAGAAGGCCTAAGTTCGGCCGGCGCTCTGACCCGATCCGCCTTTGTCCGAGCTTGGGTGAGGCATGAACCGCACGATACCGAGCAAACCCGCCAGCTCGTCCGCCGGCGACGCCAGATCCCCTATGGTATGCCGGTCGAGCTCGGCGAGAAAAGCATCGCGCGCCGCCGCAAACACGCCTCTCAACTGGCAGTGCGACTGGATCACGCAATGCCGG
Source organism: uncultured Caballeronia sp. (assembly GCF_964243625.1). NCBI lineage: Bacteria > Pseudomonadati > Pseudomonadota > Betaproteobacteria > Burkholderiales > Burkholderiaceae > Caballeronia > uncultured Caballeronia sp. Next base: position 2,172 of record NZ_CAXTGZ010000226.1, on the reverse strand, counting down.
TGCGCTTCATGGTCCCCGGCGAAGCAACCGACGATGGAAAAATCATTTTCTGTCTTGCGCACTACCTCGCCGATGGTCAGAAGCGGCGTACGAGGGTCGAGCCTCAGGCCGCCGTTACGGCCGCGCAGCGTTTCGACCCAGCCCAGTTCTCCAAGCCGCTGCACCACTTTCATCAAATGATTCTTCGAGATGCCGTACGCCTCCGAAATTTCCTGGATCGTCGCCAGTCCTTCCGGGCGCACGGCCAGGTAGAGCATGACGCGCAGGGAATAGTCGGTGTAATCGGTTAGTCGCATTAGGGTAATCGCGTAACAATCGCGTTATTCAGTCGCGCTTCGATGCCGCATGGGCGGGCGCATCGATTTGAAAGGTGGCGCGTTGGCGGCGCCGTTCACGCGCAGGGATCGCGCGCCAAGGGTCGTCGGGCACGCACACGGGGAAACCGCGCGGCGCGGCGATGGAAGGCTGAACGTAGGAGCCGGAGCCGACATGCGTATGTCCGGACTCGGCTCGAGCGTCATCGTCGCCGCGGCAAGCCGTCGCTGACACGACGGAGGTTTCACGCTGAAACGTCGATTATCATGAGACGCCAACTCGCAGGAGAACGTGAAACCGTATTTCACGGCATGGGCGCTATTCTGCGACAAATTTCCCATTTATTCACTTTTCTTCGAAATCGCCCTTGTTCTGAGGCTTGGTCCGCGAATAAAGGGCCGGTATAAAACGCGGGTTCAGCCGCTTCAACCATTGCACGAAACGCATTCAAGCCATGACCGATTCCGCAGTCCAGCCCACGCCGCCTGTTCGCGCCTCGCAGGCCAGCGAAGCTAACATCCGCGAACTCGTTGAAGTTTTTTACCGGCGTGTAGATGAAGATCCGCTGCTCGGCCCGATCTTCGCGCGTGAGCTGGCAGGGCGCTGGGACGCTCATCTCGCGAAAATGACGACTTTCTGGTCGAGCCTCGTGCTCGGGACGAAGGACTATCGCGGCAACGTGCAGGAAGCGCACCGGCCACTTGGCGATATCGAACCGCAGCACTTTGCGCGCTGGATCACGCTATTTCTTGATACCGTCGAAAGCCGGTACGAACCGGCCGCCGCCGTCCAGTTCATGGAACCGGCGCTGCGCATTGCGCAAAGCCTGCAGTTGAGCAAGTTTGGCTGGGACTATCGCATTCCCGAGGCGCAGGTTGCGCTGCTGGCGTCGCTCAGGCGCTTGCGCAGAGGTGAGCGGGAAGCGGCACCGGAAGCGGAAGCGGCGGAGCATCTGCCCGATCGCAGCGGCGCTACGCCGTTTCCCGTGAATGTGACGGGCACAGGCAGCGAGAAGTCCTGATCAGCGGGCCGCGGCGCCCCATCGCGCACGCGCGGCGTCGTCGGATTCGCGTGCATCGACCCATTTCTCGCCGTGCTCGGTCTTCTCTTTCTTCCAGAACGGCGCCTGCGTTTTCAGGTAATCCATCACGAACGCGCACGATTCGAACGCTTCCGCCCGATGCACCGCGGTCGTCGCGACCAGCACGATCTGATCGAGCGGCAGGAGCTTACCCACCCGATGCACGATCAACACATCCGACCCTGGCCAGCGCTCGCGCGCCTCGCCTGCAATCGCTTCGAGCGCCTTTTCGGTCATGCCGGGATAGTGTTCCAGTTCCATGGCCTGGACGGTATGGCCTTCGTTCAGATCACGAACCGTCCCGACAAAACATGCGACCGCGCCGACCTTGGGATTGTCGGCGCGTAGTGCGGCGACCTCGGCGCTGATATCGAAATCGGCTTCCTGCACGCGAATTCGGGTCATCTCAGCCGCCCGTGACCGGAGGAAAAAACGCGACCTCGCAGCCGTCCGTGATGCGCCGCGACGGGTCCGTCATCTCGTGGTTGCAAGCCATGCGCAGCGACCGCCCTTCCCCCAGCGTCTCGGCCCACACGCCGCCACGCGCGCGCAGCCAGGCACGGACATCGCCAACGTTGGCAACGCCGTCCGGCACTTCGACACTTTCTTTTGCCACACCGAGCGCTTCACGCACGCTCGCAAAAAACCGCAACTCGACTTTCATGATTGCCTTCAACACATCAGTTCTGAAAACGGGATAAAACGCACGATTTCGCCGGCCTGGATGGCGTGGTCCGGAGGGTTATCGATCAGTCCGTCACCCCATACCGTCGATG
>NZ_CAXTGZ010000225.1:0-8888 GCF_964243625.1 uncultured Caballeronia sp. | reverse complement strand
CGATAGTACGGATATGCTCAGACCCACATCAATAACGCCAGAAAACGTCCTGCAGCTTTCGTGTGCAACGCTCTCGGGTAAGTGCAAGCATCATCAGGATCCGGGCCTTGTGCGCAGGTTGATCGTCAGTTACCAGCCAGTCGTATCGGTCATCGGGCTGGGCGGCATTACGGATGACTACGCCTCCTCCCGTGCGCGAACCGCGAACCACGTGGATGCCGCGCTTTCTCGCCTCGACCAGAGAAGCGACGATCGAAACCGCCACATTGCCGTTCCCTGTTGCAGCATAAATGACCGCCTTTACGCCTGAGTCGAGTATCGCGCGTACTATGGCGTCGTTCATGCCGCCATGCGCGTAGACAACGCCGACATGGGGCAGCGCTTCGATCTCGTTGATCGACCATTCGCTGTCCACCGTATGGGGACGTGCCGGCAGCCGGTAAAAGACCGGCTTGCCTTCGACGATAAATCCCAAGGGTCCGTAAGGCGACTTGAACGCGTCCTGCTTGAAGGTATTCGTCTTGACGACGTCGCGCGCTGTGTGGATCTCGTCGTTCGAGACGACCAACGTGCCTTTGCCGTGTGCAAGCCGGCTCGCAGCCACGACTATCGCGTTGTACAGGTTGAGCGGTCCGTCCGAGCTTAGGGCGGACGGCGGACGCATGGCACCGACCACAACAACCGGCTTTGGGCTCTTGAGCGTCAGATGGAGGAAATAAGCCGTTTCATCGATAGTGTCGGTGCCATGCGTAACCACGATGCCGTCAATGTCGTCACGTTCCAGGAGCGACGCAATGCGCTTTCCCAACTGCAGTAGTTGCACGTTGCCGAAATTCTCGGAACCGACCTGAAATAGCTGTTCAGTCGTGATATCGGCTAGCGAATCCGCGACGGGCAGATCAGCGAGAATGTCGTCGATAGACAGCACCGAACAGTCATACGCCGACGTGTTCACCGGCGAGGCGCCACGACCTGCGATCGTTCCGCCCGTGCCAATCAGTACGATCCTCGCTTTCTGTCGCGCAGCCGCTGCGGTATCGCGCGTCATGGGTGTGCGCTCAGGTTGAACATCGAGCAATCGAAGGCCGTGGGGCGTTGCGCGATCAGATCGTCCAGTAACTGCGCGCACCCCGTCGCGAGTGTGAAACCGAGCGCGCCCTGCCCGACGTTGAGCCACAGATTCTTGATCGGCGTCGAGCCAACGATAGGCATTCCACCTGGCGTAGCGGGTCTTGATCCGGCCCATTCATCGGCGGCGGCATAGTCACCAGCCCGCGGGAAGACCGCCTCCGACTCAAGGCGTAACGTATCAAGCCGACGACGGTTAAGCGCATTTGAATAACCCGCTAAATCAGCCATCCCCGCCACGCGCATGCGCTCATCCAGCCTCGCGTACACGACCTTGCGGGCGAAATCCGTCACGCTGATACGGGGTGCGATATCGCCGGACCTGATTGGAACCGTCAGGCTATATCCTTTCAACGGGTACACCGGCACATCGATACCAACCGGCCTCAACAACTTCGTACTGCCGCAACCCAACGCAACGACGATCTGTTCACCGGGCAATCTGCGTGTTCCGGCCCACGCTTCGACGCGTCCGCCCGGCGCGTGCTTCAACGCGCTGACATCGGCTGAAAATTCGAAGACCACGCCGCGCCCGCGCAGCAACTTTTCGAGGCTCAAACAGAATCGATAGCAATCCGCCGTGTCTTCGCTGGCGGTGTAGATGCCGCCGGCGATCTCGTGACGAATGGATTCCAGCGCGGGCTCAATGCGAACGCATGCTTCCCGGTCGAGCGGCAGCTGCTCGCAGCCGAGCGTGCGCTGGAATTCCAGCAAACCCAGCGCCGACGCGAACGCTTTCGCATCCCGATGCATGACCAGCTTGCCGGAACGGGCATAGTCGAAATCAAGCAATGGTTCGTTGTCCACAAGCTTGTGCATCAGCGAACGGCTGAGAAAAGACAGTGCAAGCAAGTGCCGCGTCGATTGCAAACTTCTCTGACGCGTGCACGCCCTCAAGAACTGGAAACACCAGCGCCATAAGGCAGGGTCCGCAGACGGACGAAAACGCATTGGCGAGTCGTGGCGCATCAGCCAGCCAGGAATCTTCGACAGGACACCCGGACCGGCGAGCGGCGCAACGTAGCTGTACGAAAGTTGCGCGCCGTTTGCATAGCTCGTTTCCAGGCCGACTTGCGAACGGCGGTCGACAACTGTCACGTGATGACCCGACGCATTCAGGTAATAAGCGGTTGTCAAGCCGATCACGCCGGCGCCTAGAACAGTGATTTCCATGATGCTCACATTTTCACTACGGTGAGGAGCGTCTGCTTGCCGCCTTTGTAGTCATACAAGGAGATGGCGCCCTGCTTCAGATCACCATGTGCGTCGAACTGTGTGCGTCCCAGCACGCCTGCGAAGTCCGCACCCGGCATCGACGCAAGAATGTCCGCGGCTTTGACCGAGCGGGCGCGCTTCATTGCATCGACGATGATATACACCGCGTCGTAGGCGAACGGCGCGTTGAGTTGCACATGCTGATGAAACCGGGCTTCATAGCGCTGCTCGAAAGCGGGACCATCCGGCATTTTCTCGAGCGGCATGCCGGCGATCGAGCACACGACGTTATCGGCAGCTTCGCCTGCGAGTTTCGCGAGCGAATCGGCGCACAAGCCGTCGCCACCCAGCACGCGGGCGCCGATCGCAAGCTGGCGCGCCTGCTTCGCGAACGGGCCTCCCGTGGCGTCCATTCCGCCATACATGATGATGTCCGGATGTTCGCCCTTGACCTTCGTGAGGATCGAACGGAAGTCGACCGCCTTGTCGTTGGTCGCATCGTGCGAGAGGACCGTCAGACCCAGCACCTTCGCCTGCTTTTCGAACTCGTTGGCAAGCCCCTGACCGTAAGCGGTTGCGTCGTCCACGATCGCGACTGACTTCGCCCCGAGCGTTTTCTTCGCGTAATCGGCCAGTGCCGGGCCCTGCTGTGCATCGGTTGCAACTACCCTGTAAGCGGTCTTGAATCCTTGCTGTGTGTAGATCGGATTCGTAGCCGAAGGAGAAATCTCGACGATACCCGCATCGCTATAGATTTTTGAAGCCGGAATCGTGGTTCCCGAATTCATATGCCCGACAACGGCGACAACCTTGTCATCGACGAGCTTCTGCGCGATCTGCGTTCCCTGGCGCGGGTCAGACGCGTCGTCCTGTGCATCCAGTTCGAGCGTCACTTTCTGGCCGCCGATCACAAGTCCCTTTGCATTGATCTCCTCTACCGCGAGACGGGCGCCGTTTTCGGTGTCCTTGCCCCATTCGGCATTCGCGCCGGTCAACGGCGCGGCATGTCCAATTTTGACAACTTCATCTGCAAACGCGCTGGCAGAGCCGAGCACGATCAGGCTTGCTCCAATTCGGGCAATCAGACTGCCGGGATTTCTGGTCGACATGAGACTCTCCTGGTTTATTGCATGGCTTTGAAGGTATCGCAGCGGTGCTCGGCTGGAATCAACGGGCACGTTCGACAGGACCGACTTTAGGATCGATAAAATCGCTGGCATTGCACCAAACCGCAAGAAAATAGAAGAAACGCGACACGCCGGCCGGACTCGTTCGCCGGCTCTTATACTTGGGTTTATCAGCGGCTTGAGGGAAGGTCATGGGTACAGAGAGAACACCGTCCGATGGCCGGGAACTTGTCGACCGGCTCGACCGCGCCTGTTTGAAGCGCGACACCCATCCTTCCCGGGCGGGCGCCGAACTGAATATCGGTTTTTTACTTTGGCCGAGCTTCCCGTTGCTCTCACTAGCCGGTTTCTGCGACGCATTGCGCCATGCTGCGGACCTTGGTGACCAGAGCAGGCCTTTACGATGCACATGGACGCTGCTCGGCACGTCCGCTACAACCGTGGAAGCGAGTTGCGGCGTGGCCGTGCCCGTCCAGGCGGTAGACGGTTCGCCGCGTCAATTCGATTACCTCGTCGTGATCGGCGGGCTGCTGCCTAAACTCGAACAGGTCGACCGGCGCTACTGGGACTATTTGCGCGAGGCGGATGTCAGCGGCGTGCCGTTGATCGGCATGTGTACCGGCAGTTTTGTACTGGCGCACGCCGGCCTGATGCAAGGCCGCGTAGCGTGCGTCCACGCGTTCCATCTTGAAGACTACAAAACGATGTTCCCGAACATGCCGGTCGTCGCCAATTCAGACTATTTGATCGATGGCAACCGCATCACATGCGCCGGCGGGGTCTCTGTCCTTGAACTGGCAACGCGTCTGATCAGCCTGCATTGCGGCCCGGACAGGGCGTCCAAGGTGATCCATCAAATGACGGTCAGCCGTCTGGGCGGCACGTCGTTCGTGGACCGCCGCAAGGCGTTAGGCTATCTGGCGGTAGGTGATTGGCTGGTGCGGCATGCGATCGTGCTGATGGAAGAAAACCTGGAGGCGCCGCTCAATATCACGGTGATCGCGAAGATGGCCGGGACTAGCGTCAGGCAACTCGAGCGCAACTTCCTGACAGAAACAGGGATGTCGCCTAAGGAGTTTTATCGGACGATGCGACTGCGCTACGCGCGCTGGCTGCTGCTCAACACAACGAAGCGCATCACGGTAATCGCTTACGAATGCGGCTTCGCTGACTCCGCGCATTTTATTCGCGGCTTTAAAGAGATTTATGGCGTGACACCGGGCAAGCTGAAGGCTTCTCTGGAAGCGCGTTTGTCCTGAGGCAAACACGCAGCGACGCGTCTATTGAGCCAGGATATCAACAACTATCAAAAGAACTGGCGGCACCACGGCGGACGTCCCGAGCCGATTTCCAGCCAATAAAAAACCCGCAGAGCTTATCGCCATGCGGGTTCTAGATACTTCTCTGCACTTCTTCAGGCTGCCTTGGACGTCTTGCAAAACGGTGGTGGGTGCTGAGAGGCTCGAACTCCCGACCTACGCCTTGTAAGGGCGCCGCTCTACCAACTGAGCTAAGCACCCGTTTCGCGATGCGCTCAATGTACACGGGGCGATTGATTGAACAGCTCCGTATCCAGCGAGTCCGCTAGTTTAGCGCATCTTTTAGTGCTTTGCCAGCCCGAAATTTAGGAACCTTCGCGGCCTTGATCTTGATCGCGTCGCCCGTTCGGGGATTACGGCCCGTGCGTGCCGTGCGCTTGCCGACCGCGAACGTTCCGAAGCCCACAAGCGTCACCGAACCGCCCTTTTCCAGCGTAGTCTTCACGCCGCCGATCACCGCTTCGAGCGCCCGTCCGGCTGCTGCCTTCGATATATCCGCCTGCTGCGCGATATGGTCGATCAATTCCGTCTTGTTCATTGTGATCCCCCGAAAATGGTTTGTGATTGGGCGATGCAAAAGAGCGATTCACTGCTTTGAGCACAGGCCGTGAGCCATATATGCGGCGGTCATTAGAAGTAGCCGAAACACGCGTGTCAACCGGGATTGAGCCTGATCCCGCCCACCATTCTCCATCTCGGGCGCGCAATAAAAAACCCGCGGGGGGCACCCGCGGGTTTCGACTTTCTCAACCGGCAACCAACCTCAATGCTTGACGAAGTCACCCGTTGCCGGCGCGTCCTTCTTGTCGGCCACGGCCGGCGTTGCAGGCTTCGCTTCTTCCTCCGGCAATGCCGCGGGAACACGTTCGAGCGCAAGCTCGAGGACCTTGTCGATCCAGCGAACCGGAACGATTTCGATCGCGTTCTTCACGTTGTCCGGAATCTCGGCGAGATCCTTCGTGTTTTCCTCGGGGATCAGCACGAGCTTGATGCCGCCGCGATGCGCCGCCAGCAACTTCTCCTTCAATCCACCGATAGGCAACACTTCGCCACGCAACGTGATTTCGCCGGTCATCGCCACATCAGCGCGAACGGGAATGCCGGTGAGCACGGACACGAGCGCCGTCGTCATCGCAATACCGGCGGACGGACCATCCTTCGGAGTCGCGCCTTCAGGCACGTGGATGTGGATGTCCTTCTTTTCGAACGCTTCATCCGATACACCCAGACGACGCGAACGCGAACGCACCACCGAACGTGCAGCCTCGACCGATTCCTTCATCACGTCGCCAAGCGAACCCGTGCGGATGATATTGCCCTTACCCGGCATGACCGCAGCTTCAATGGTCAGCAAATCGCCGCCCACTTCCGTCCACGCGAGACCCGTCACCTGACCGACCTGGTTCTCCTTCGCGGCCAGACCAAAGTCGGTCTTGCGCACGCCGAGGAACGTATCGAGATTGCTGCCGTCGACCTTGACCGCGCCATCTGCCTTCTTCAGCAGAAGCATCTTCACGACCTTGCGGCAGATCTTCGACATTTCGCGTTCGAGCGAACGAACGCCGGCTTCACGCGTGTAGTAACGAATGATGTCGCGGATTGCTTCTTCCGTGAGATCCATCTCGCCCGGCTTCAGGCCGTTGTTGCGCGTTTGCTTCGGCAACAGGTACTTCTGCGCGATGTTGACCTTCTCGTCCTCGGTGTAACCCGAGAGGCGAATCACTTCCATCCGGTCGAGCAACGGCGGCGGGATGTTCAGCGAGTTCGACGTCGCCACGAACATCACGTCCGACAAGTCGAAGTCCACTTCAATGTAGTGATCGGCAAACGTATGGTTCTGTTCCGGATCGAGCACTTCGAGCAAAGCGGAAGCCGGGTCGCCGCGGAAATCCATGCCCATCTTGTCGACTTCGTCGAGCAGGAAAAGCGGATTGCGCACGCCGACTTTCGCAAGGCTTTGCAGGATCTTGCCGGGCATCGAACCAATGTACGTGCGACGGTGACCGCGAATCTCGGACTCGTCATGCACGCCGCCAAGCGCCATACGCACGAACTTGCGGTTCGTTGCACGAGCGATCGACTGACCCAGCGAGGTCTTGCCAACGCCCGGAGGCCCGACGAGACACAGGATAGGCGCCTTGACCTTCTCTACACGCTGTTGGACCGCAAGATACTCGAGGATCCGTTCCTTGACCTTCTCCAGGCCAAAGTGATCTTCATCGAGTACGCGTTCAGCATTCGAGAGGTCATTGTTGACCTTGCTCTTCTTGCGCCACGGCAAACCAATCAACGTATCGATGTAATTGCGCACGACGGTCGCTTCAGCCGACATCGGCGACATCAGCTTGAGCTTCTTCAGCTCGGCGTCGGCCTTCTTCTTGGCTTCCTTCGGCATGCGTGCGTTGGTGATGCGTTTCTCGAGCTCCTCGAGATCTGCACCTTCCTCGCCTTCGCCCAATTCCTTCTGGATCGCCTTGACCTGTTCGTTCAGGTAGTACTCGCGCTGGCTCTTCTCCATCTGACGCTTCACGCGACCACGGATACGCTTTTCGACCTGAAGAATGTCGATTTCGGCTTCGAGCTGCGCAAGCAGATGTTCGAGGCGCTCGACGACCGGGAGCATCTCGAGAATGTGCTGCTTCTGGTCGAGCTTCAACGGCAGATGCGCCGCGATGGTATCGGCCAGACGACCCGCTTCATCGATACCCGACAGTGACGTCAGGATCTCGGGAGGGATCTTCTTGTTGAGCTTCACGTACTGATCGAACTGCGACACGATCGCGCGGCGCAACGCTTCGGTTTCTGCGCTGTCGGCATGGTCGGGTTCGAGCGGCATCACGTCGCAGGAAAATTGCGTTTCCTGTTCTTCGATCGTGAGCGTCTTCGCGCGCTGCAAACCTTCCACGAGCACCTTAACCGTACCGTCGGGAAGCTTCAGCATTTGCAGGATGTTTGCAATACATCCCACTTCGTACATGTCTTTTTCGGTCGGCTCGTCTTTGGCGGCGGTTTTCTGTGCAACAAGCATGATGTGCTTGCCGCCTTCCATCGCAGCTTCGAGGGCCTTGATCGATTTGGGTCGTCCGACAAAGAGCGGAATCACCATGTGCGGGAAAACGACTACGTCACGCAGCGGGAGCAGCGGGAGCGTAATGCGTTCCTGCGGGAGGAGTTGGGTTCCTGACATTTTCATTTCCCCAGTAGTGGAATCAGTTCAGTCGTAAATAAGGCCGTCAAAATGGATTGCAAGCCTTAAGCGTGTGGGAAAAGATCAGTGAATCGAAAAAATTCGCCTCAGTAACGTGTCAGTAACGTCCACAAGATATCCGAAAAATAAACAAAAAGCCGTTCACGTTGCCATGAACGGCTTTTCGCCGACACACAGCCCAACTTTAGTTAGAACCTGCTACCTTCGGTGTATCTTCATAAATCAACAGCGGCTTGCCATCGCCGTCGATTGTGTTGTCGTCCACGATAACCTTGCTTACGCCCTTCATGGTCGGCAACTCGTACATCACATCCAGCAACGCCTGTTCCAGAATGGAGCGCAAACCACGCGCGCCCGTCTTGCGGCGGATTGCCTTGAGCGCAATCGCCTGCAACGCGGCAGGGCGAATCTCCAGATCGACCCGTTCCATGTTGAACAGCTTGTGATACTGCTTCACAAGCGCGTTCTTCGGCTCGGTCAGGATCTTGATCAGCGCATCTTCGTCCAACTTGCCGAGCGTGGCGACCACCGGCAAACGGCCGATCAGCTCAGGAATCAAACCAAACTTGATCAGATCTTCCGGTTCCACTTCGCGCAGCACTTCGCCCGCGTCGCGATCAACCTTGCTCTTTACGCTAGCACCAAACCCGATGCCTGTCTTTTCCGTGCGGTCGATAATGACCTTTTCCAGGCCATCGAACGCGCCGCCGCAAATAAACAGGATGTTGGTGGTGTCGACCTGGATGAAATCCTGGTTCGGGTGCTTGCGCCCGCCCTGTGGCGGCACTGAAGCCATCGTGCCTTCAACAAGCTTCAGCAGCGCCTGCTGGACGCCCTCGCCCGACACGTCGCGGGTGATGGACGGGTTGTCCGACTTGCGGCTGATCTTGT
>NZ_CAXTGZ010000224.1:0-8891 GCF_964243625.1 uncultured Caballeronia sp. | reverse complement strand
CAGTCTCCGGCGGACCGATGCTCAACGGCCGGTATCGCGGCAAGCCGATTGGTTCGGGAACCGGCGTATGGCAGATGTCGGAAGAGGTGCGTGCGGGCACGATGACGCAGGAGGAGTTCACGGAAGCGGAGTCCTGCATGAACCGCTCGCGCGGCCATTGCATGACCATGGGCACGGCTTCCACGATGGCGTCGATGGTCGAATCGCTCGGCATGGGCCTGCCGCACAACGCGGCGATTCCTGCCGTCGATGCCCGGCGTCAGGTGCTCGCGCACATGGCGGGACGGCGAATCGTCGATATGGTCCGCGAGGACTTGACGATGGACCGGATCCTTACACGCGAAGCATTTGAAAATGCGATTCGCGTGAACGCGGCGATTGGTGGCTCGACCAACGCCGTGGTGCATTTGATTGCGCTCGCAAAGCGCATCGGTGTGCCGTTGACGCTGGAGGACTGGGAGCTCGGTTCGGATGTGCCATGCCTCGTGAACCTGCAGCCATCGGGCGAATTTCTGATGGAGGACTTCTACTATGCAGGCGGCTTGCCGGCCGTCCTGAGGGAACTGGGCGAACACGGTTTGCTGCACAAGGACGCGCTTACGGTGAACGGCAAGACGATCTGGGACAACGTCTCGAACGCCCGCAATGACGACGAGAAGGTCATCACGCGGTTCGCCGCGCCGTTCAAGCAGAAAGCGGGCATTGCCGTGCTGAAGGGAAACCTCGCACCAAACGGCGCGGTGATCAAGCCGTCGGCAGCGACGCCTCATTTGCTCAAGCATCGTGGCCGGGCGGTCGTGTTCGAGAACGTGGAAGAACTGCACGCGAAAGTGGACGACGAAGCGCTCGATATCGACGAGCACTGCGTGATGGTCTTGAAGGGCGCGGGGCCGAAGGGTTATCCGGGATTTGCCGAAGTCGGCAATATGCCGCTGCCGAAAAAGGTGCTTCAAAAGGGCATTACCGACATGGTGCGCATCTCCGATGGCCGGATGAGCGGCACTGCATACGGCGCGGTCGTGCTGCATGTGTCGCCGGAAGCGGCTGCCGGAGGTCCGTTGGCGTTCGTGCAGACCGGCGACATGATCGAGCTCGATGTCAAAGCGCGGCGGCTGCACCTGGAGGTTTCGGATGAAGAACTCGAACGGCGGCGGGCGGCGTGGCGGAAACCGGCATCTCCGCTGCGTGGATACGTGAAACTCTACGTCGATCATGTGCTGCAGGCGGATCAGGGCGCGGACCTCGATTTCCTGGTCGGGGCAAGCGGCGCGCCCGTGCCGCGTGACTCGCATTGAACTACAGCCTTAAGGAGTCACGCATATGGAATTGACCCGCGCAACACTGCCTGCGAACTCGCCGGCCGGCATATGGCCGGTCCTCTACGCTTATTTCGATCACAGCAACCAGCTCGACCGCAACGCAATGCGCACTCAGGTCGAGCGGACCATCGCGGCGGGCGCGCCTGGCATCGTGGTGCTGGGTCTCGCGACCGAAGTGCAGCGGTTGTCTCGTAGCGAACGCGAGCAGATCGTGGATTGGGCGCATCAGGACATCGCTTCGCGCGTGCCGCTCGCCGTGACCGTCACAGGCGAGACCCCTGAGACGCAGATCGAGTTTGGCAACTGGGCCATCGCCCATGGTGCGCAATGGCTGATCTTGCAACCGCCGTCGGCTCGCACCCAGCCCGAGCGATTCTATTTCGACTTCTTCGCTTCGGTCATGAGCGGTTTGAACAAGACCGCCGGTGCGGGTATCCAGAATGCGCCGGAGTATCTTGGAGTGGGTTTGTCGCCGGAATCGATCGCGGAACTTGCGCGGCAATGTCCGAACTTCCGGTGGTTGAAAGGCGAGGGCGCGGCGACGGTGCTGCACGCCACGATCGAATGCTTGCGCAGGTCCGGCAGCGCCATGCCTGTGTTCAACGGGCGCGGCGGACAGGAGTTGCTGGATAACCTGCGCTCCGGCTGCGCGGGGATGATCGTGGCGCCGGACAGCTTCGATCATCAGGTGAGCATTTTCCAGGCTTACGAGCGCGATCCGGCTGAGGCGCAGCAGCTTTACGAAGCTGTATTGCCGGCGATCGTTTTCGTGATGCAGTCGCTCGATGCCCTAACGTGTTACGGCAAGCGCATTGCGGCATGGCGAATGGGGTTTGAGGTCAGTCACGATCGCGGTATGGCGCCTACGGCCTTCGGCCTCGATTGTGCACGGCGCTTTGCCGACAGCCTTGGGCCCTACGCGGGATAATGCCAGCCTAAAGAATAGGCGAAAAAAGCCGCGCGACATGCATGGCCATGCGCCGCAGAGGGGGCGCACCAAGGTAATCGTCGCGGCTGATTTCCCACGATTGCGCGAAGTCGTCAAGCAGCATCTTTTCGACTTCGGCGGCAAAGCTCTGGTCCACCGTCAGCACCATGATTTCGAAGTTCAGGCGGAACGAGCGGTTGTCCAGGTTCGCGCTGCCGATCGCCGCCGACATGTCGTCGACCAGCACCACTTTCTGATGCAAAAAGCCCGGCCGGTATCGGAAGATCCGCACGCCGGCGAGCAACGCATCGTAGGCATACAACTTCGACGCGGCAAACACCACCCGATGATCGCGCCGGCTCGGAATCAGGATGCGCACGTCCACGCCGCGCAGCACGGCAAGGCGTAACGCGGAGAACACGGCTTCATCGGGGATGAGATAGGGCGTCGTGATCCATATGCGCGAACGCGCCGCGTTGATGGCTTCGACAAAAAACAGCGAACACGTTTCCTGCCGGTCGGCGGGACCGCTTGCGAGCACGAGACAGCTCATGTCTTTTTCAGAGACCTTCGAGGCCTCGACTTCCGGAATGCGCTGCGTCGCCCAATACCAGTCTTCAATGAACACGAACTGGATGCTCGCGACCGCCGGCCCGCGCACTTCAATGTGTGTATCGCGCCATGGCGACAAGCGCGGATTGCCGCCCAGATATTCCACGCCAACGTTGTGCCCGCCGACAAACGCACGTTCGCCGTCCACGACGACGATCTTTCGATGATTGCGAAAGTTGATCTGAAAGCGATTGACGAATTTTCGCTTGGTCGCGAAAGGATGCGTCTGCACGCCGCCGGCGCGAAGCGCGTTCACGTAGCGATGCGGCAAATCGAAACTGCCGATGCTGTCGTACAGGAAATAAACCCGCACGCCTTCTTGTGCTTTCCTGATCAGCAGGTCTTTCAGCTTCAGCCCGAGTTCATCGGCGCGAACGATGAAAAACTGCACGATCACATAAGTCTTTGCTTTTTCAATGGCCTCGAAAATTGCATCGAAAGTCGTGGTGCCGTTGATCAGCACGCGTACCGAATTGCCGCGCAAGAACGGCATTCCGCTCAGACGCGTGAGCGCGCGAATAGTCGGGTGTCCAAGATATTCGGCGGGATCGCCGGGCGCCACGCCGCGCAGGCGGGCGGCTTCATCGGGGAAATTCCATTCGGTCGGATGCGCGCTTTTGCGCAAGATTTCGTTCTCGAGGCGCCTTGCGTCGATATACCCCGCGAACTTGCTGCGCCCAAGGAACAGATACGGGATGAGCGTGAAATACGGCATGGCGACGAGCGACACTGCCCACGCAACCGCACCCTGTGACGTGCGCGTGTTGAGCACCGCATGGCACGCGGCCATCACGCCGAGCAAGTGGGCGATGATGACAAACGTGCCTAGATGCAGCCAGTCCTGCCATTCAATATGCATGTGCGCGGTCGGCCCGTGAGCGTGCTCTAGTGGTGCTGGAGTCCTGCGTTGGACATCAGGCCGGCAGGTCGGCAGCCTGGATCAGGAACACGTTGTCGTCGCCGGCACTGGTCGAAAGCCAGACCATGTCCAGGCCGCCGAGCGTCGCTTCCACGTTCGCGCGTTCGTTGCCGATCTCGATCACGAGCACGCCGTCCTCGGTCAGCCATTTTCGCGCTTCGCCAATGATCCGCTTCACGATATCCATGCCGTCCGCACCGCCGGCAAGCGCGAGTTCAGGCTCATGACGGTACTCGGCCGGCAACGACTGCATGGCGAGCGCGTTGACGTAGGGCGGGTTCGTGATGATGACCTCGTAACGGCCGCCGGGCAGCGGCGCGAACAAGTCGCCTTCGTACAGGGCGATGCGCGAATCCAGGTCGTAGTCGTCCACGTTCTGGTGCGCGACTTCCAGCGCTGGCGCGGAGATGTCGACGGCATCGATATCCGCATTCTGGAACGCCTGCGCCGCGAGAATCGCGAGACAGCCCGAGCCGGTGCAGAGTTCGAGCACGCGCGAGACTTCGTCGGGGTCCTGCACGTACGGCTGCAAGCCGTCCTGCAACAATTCGCCAATGAACGACCGCGGCACGATCACGCGTTCGTCGACGTAAAAACGATGCCCGTGCATCCACGCCTCGTTCGTGATGTACGCCGCGGGCACGCGATCTTTCGCGCGCCGCTCGATCACTTTCATGATGGCGTCGATTTCGGTGTCGAGCAGACGGGCGTCGAGAAACGGGTCGAGCGTGTCGAGCGGCAAGTGCAAGGTGTGCAGGACGAGGTACGCGGCTTCATCGAATGCATTCGATGAACCGTGCCCGAACGACAGCTTTGCCTCGGTGAATCGCGAGACGGCAAAGCGCAGCAGATCGCGTACGGTGGTGAAGGGAAGCGCCATCGCAGGCTCCTTTAAAGAGTGGTTTGGATCAGGCGAGCAAGGTTTCGAGCACGCGCCGGTACACGTTTTTCAACGGATCGATGAACGCGATCTCGACATGCTCGTCGATCTTGTGAATGCTGCCGTTGGGCGGTCCGAATTCGACGACTTGCTCGCAGATCTGCGCGATAAAGCGGCCGTCCGACGTGCCGCCGGTGGTCGAGAGTTCGGTGCGAACGCCGGTTTCATCGAGAATGGCCTGCTCCAGCGCGCCCGACAACGTGCCGCGCGGCGTGAGGAACGGCAGGCCGCTGACGCTCCATGCGAGGTCGTAGTTGAGCGCGTGTTTGTCGAGGATCGCGTGGACGCGGCTTTGCAAGCCTTCCACCGTGCTCGCCGTGGAGAAGCGGAAATTGAACATCAACTCGATGTGACCCGGGATCACGTTGGTCGCGCCCGTGCCGCCATGCAGGTTGGAGACCTGCCACGTGGTCGGCGGGAAATATTCGTTGCCGTCGTCCCAATGCGTCTGGACGAGTTCGGCCAACGCCGGTGCAAGCAAATGGATCGGGTTCTTCGCGAGATGCGGATACGCAATGTGACCCTGCACGCCTTTCACGACCAACTTGCCGGACATCGAGCCGCGGCGGCCATTCTTGACCATGTCGCCAAGCGTGGCGCTGGATGTCGGCTCGCCGACGATGCAGTAATCCAGCCGCTCGCCGCGTGCTTTCAGCGCTTCGATCACCTTGACGGTGCCGTCGGTCGCGGGACCTTCTTCGTCGCTCGTGATCAGGAATGCGATCGAGCCGCGATGCGTGGGATGCGCCGCGACAAACTCCTCGCTCGACACCACGAACGCCGCGATCGACGTCTTCATGTCTGCCGCGCCGCGGCCGTACAGTTTGCCGTCGCGGTGTGTCGGCTCGAACGGCGGCGATGTCCATTGCTCAAGCGGCCCGGTCGGCACCACGTCCGTGTGCCCGGCGAACGCAAGCAGCTTGCCGTCGGTACCGTCTGTGCCGCGTTTGACGGCCCACAGGTTCGTGACGCCGCCCGACTCGATGGTCTCGCATTCGAAACCAACCGCCGACAAACGCTCGATCAGCACGTTCTGGCAATGTTGATCGTCCGGCGTGACGGACGGACGCGCGATGAGTTGTTCGGAAAGAAGAAGGGTGCCGGACATGGTTTCGAGCCACTTTCAATAAAAATGCCGGCGCGGCGGCCGGCAGGGATAATGATTCACGCGCGCTACGTTGGCGCGCGACGCTGCATGCAAAGCCAAAACTTCAAAAAAACAGCGTTTCGTACTTCTCGGCGTCGAACCCGAGCGACTTCACACGGCCGTTCACGACCAGCACGGGCCGCTTGATGATCGACGGCTTGTGGATCATCAATGCAATCGCGCCGGCGGTCGATCCCGCTTCGTCCTTGTACGTATCCGACAACCCGCGCCACGTCGTGCCGCGACGGTTGATCAGTTCGTCGAGCGTGACGTCCTTCAACCAGTCCTGCAACAACGCCGTCGATACACCGGCCTTCTTGAAGTCGTGGAATTCGAACGGCACGTCGTGTTCTTCCAGCCACACGCGCGCTTTTTTCACGGTGTCGCAATTCGGAATCCCATACACGACGATCTTTTTCGCGGCCATGGATCAATCGCCTCGCAGCAACTCGTTCAGACCAACCTTGGCGCGCGTCTTCGCATCGACCTTCTTCACGATCACCGCGCAGTACAGGCTGTGCGAACCGTCCTTCGAAGGCAGATTGCCCGCGACGACCACCGAACCTGCCGGAATGCGGCCGTACGTCACCGAACCGGTTTCGCGGTCATAGATCTTCGTGCTCTGGCCGAGATACACGCCCATGGAAATGACCGAATTTTCTTCGACGATCACGCCTTCCACCACTTCCGAACGCGCGCCGATAAAGCAGTTGTCTTCGATGATCACGGGGTTTGCCTGCAGCGGTTCCAGCACGCCGCCAATCCCCACGCCGCCCGACAAGTGCACATTCTTGCCGATCTGCGCGCATGAACCGACCGTGGCCCAGGTATCGACCATCGTGCCTTCATCCACATACGCGCCAATGTTCGTGTATGACGGCATCAGCACCACGTTCTTCGCGATGAACGAACCGCGGCGCGCAATGGCAGGCGGGACGACGCGAAAACCGCCCGCTGCGAAATCTTCAGCGGTGTAGTTGGCGAATTTCGACGGCACCTTGTCATAGAACTGGCTGTAACCGCCGGCGGGCATCGGCGCATTGTCTTCAAGACGGAACGACAGCAGCACCGCCTTCTTCAGCCATTGGTTGACCAACCATTTGCCGTTCTGCTTTTCGGCGACGCGCAGCGCGCCTTTGTCGAGTTGCTCGATTGCGTGAGCGACGGCGTCGCGTACCTCGGCGGGCGCCGCTTTCGGCGACAGCTCGGCGCGGTTTTCCCAGGCGGTATCGATGATCTGTTGAAGTTGTTGCGACATGGTCGTGACTTAAAGTGAGTGCTGAGATTAAGAAGGGAATGAGCGGTGCAGCGAGCGGCAGAAATCCACGATTCGCTGTGCGCCTTCCACGCATTCGTCGACATCCGCGACCAGCGCAATGCGGATAAAACCGCTGCCGGGATTCGTGCCGTGGGCATCGCGTGCCAGGAACGAGCCCGGCAAAACCGTCACATTATAGTCGGCGTAAAGGCGTGCGGCGAACTCGGTGTCCGAGAGGCCGGTGCGCGCTACGTTCGCCCAAAGGTAGAACGCGGCGTCGGGCAGGCGCACGTCAAGCACCTCGGCGAGCATGGGCGTCACCGTCGTGAATTTCTTCAGGTAGAGCGCGCGGTTTTCGCGAACGTGCGCCTCGTCTTTCCACGCGACGACGCTCGCTGCCTGGAACATGGGCGAGAGCGCGGCGCCGTGATACGTGCGATAGAGCAGGAATTGCTTGAGGATGGCCGCGTCGCCGGCGACAAAGCCCGAGCGCATGCCGGGCACGTTCGAACGCTTGGACAGGCTCGACAACATCACCAGGCGCTCAAACCCGCGCCCGAGCTTGTGCGCCGCTTCCAGACCGCCGAGCGGCGGGGTGGCTTCGTCGAAATAAATCTCGGAATAGCATTCGTCGGACGCGATCACGAAGCCATGGCGATCCGACAACGCGAACAGTTCGCGCCAGTCGTCGAGTGTGAGCACGGCGCCAGTCGGGTTGCCCGGCGAGCAGACGAAAAGCAACTGCGTGCGCGCCCAGATGGCGTCCGGTACGGCCGAGTAATCGCAGGCGAAATTGCGCGCCGGATCGCTGTTCACGAAATACGGCTCGGCGCCGGCCAGCAACGCCGCGCCTTCGTAGATTTGATAAAACGGATTCGGGCACACCACGACGGGCGGTTCAGCGGCGCTACGGCTGTTGATCACCGTCTGAGCCAGCGAAAACAGGGCCTCCCGTGAGCCGGAAACCGGCAGCACCTCGGTGGCGGCGCTGACAGCGGGAAGCAAGTAACGTTGCCTGGTCCATTCCGCAATCGCCTGCCGCAACGGCTCGCTCCCGGCGGTGGCCGGATAGGAAGCCAGCCCCGCCATGGCATTGACAACAGCTTCGCGGATAAGTGCGGGCGTGGCGTGTTTCGGCTCGCCGATGCCAAAGCTGACCGGTGAGAAATCCGCCCGCGGCGTGACGCCCTTGAACAGCGCGCGCAGCTTTTCGAACGGATACGGCTGAAGTTTCTGGAGAAGTGGATTCACGGCTTGGTCGATGCCCTGGGTTCATGCGTCAGGTCGCGGCTGACAGTGAGACGACAAGGCTGCGATTATATCCCGGGGCGCTTTCCCGGCGGCCCTGCGACTTCAATGGCGGGGCCATTCGGACTAGAAGAACGCCCGCTGACCTGCCTGGTCGATTGCCGATAAAAGACATACACAAAGCGTCCGCCTTGAGCGAAAAGAAATCATTCCGCGCGATGGTATGATTGTCATCGTTCGCCGGGCAGTGTCTTGATCAAGGGTCCAGCCCGCGCCGCCCGAGCGTTTTCGACCGGCGTCTTACGCCTCCCGCTGCACGGACATGCGTGCACACGAGGTTCGCCGGCCCGTTTCCAGCATTCATTTCAATCAGCGATATCGCCGTGCGTCTGACCTCGATAAAACTCGCTGGCTTCAAGTCCTTCGTCGATCCCACCCATTTCCAGGTCCCAGGCCAGCTTGTCGGCGTGGTTGGCCCGAATGGCTGCGGCAAGTCCAACATCATCGACGCCGTGCGCTG
>NZ_CAXTGZ010000223.1:0-8914 GCF_964243625.1 uncultured Caballeronia sp. | reverse complement strand
GAAGCCCATCGCGAAGGCCTTCTGGGTGACGAAGCGGGTCTGCGGCATCGGGCCGTCCATCGCGTCGACGAGGATCAGCACGGTGTCGACCATCGACAGCACGCGCTCCACTTCGCCGCCGAAGTCGGCGTGTCCCGGGGTGTCGACGATGTTGATGTGCGTGCCTTCGTACTCGACCGCGCAGTTCTTCGAAAGGATCGTGATGCCACGTTCCTTTTCGATGTCGTTCGAGTCCATCACGCGCTCGACCACAGCCTGGTTCTCTCGGAACGTGGCGGTCTGGCGGAGCAATTGGTCGACGAGCGTGGTCTTGCCGTGGTCGACGTGGGCAATGATGGCAATGTTGCGAAGGGCGCGGGTCATAGGAGCTTGAGGAGCTTGTACAGATAGTTGAGCGCCGTGGGTGCAAGCTAGCTATTAGCCGTGGAACGAACCTGAAGACAAATCCACTTCCCCGCACTCGGCGCGATGGGAACCCAAGATTGTAGCACGGCGGCGTGTCCTCTTCCGCCCTGTTAAGCAATAGGACGAAACCCGGAAGCCTTTTCCCCTCGTTTTCCTATTTCGGGACAGCCGAAAATCGCCGTCAAGTCCTGCTGTCAGGCCCCTGGCGAGCGCAATCAAATCTCAAAATAACAACAGTCGGCATCTCACAAGCGCATTAGGAGGAATCTGAAAGTACTTGCCGCGTCAACGAAACGCCTCCTATAATCTTGCATAGTCAATTATTGCAAGCGCACGAGTATCCATGAGCGACGTCCATCAGCCGGTTCCAGAAATTGCCAATTACGTACTTTGCGAGAGCGTCGGCTACCTGCTAAGCCGGGTTCGCTCGACGCTCTGGAACAACGTGACGCAGCTCACCATGGCTGACCTCGGCATCACCAGCACCCAAGCCAGCATCATGTTCATGCTTGCGAGCGGCCGCAATCTGGCCGCAGCGGACCTTGCGCGCGAATATGGCATTGATGCAAGCGCGGTTACACGCCTGATCGACCGGCTGGAGAAGCGCGGACTGATCACGCGCGTGCGCAGCGAGGAAGACAGGCGGGGCGTGCGACTCGCGCTGACGCCTGAAGGCCGCGAACTCGCGGGGCAGATACCGGCTATTTTCACGAAAGTGCTGGACAAGCTTCTCGGCGGTTTCACTCCCGAGGAAGTCGGTTTTCTGAAAAGCATGTTGCGCCGGATCCTGCTCAATTCGGGCGATCCTGCCGCCATCGCACTAATCAGCGGATACGAAAGCTCAACGCCGAAAGCATCCTCCTGACCAAGCGAGCGTGTTCTCCTGAATCCGGGTTCCTATCTTGACGACGCACATCGGCGACCGCCCTTTCCGGGTAATAAAACTGAAAGAAATGGTTGCTGCGTCCATCTTTACATATCATCTCTGAGAGTCGAGCGATGAAACTCCCTTATTCGTCCGCGCCTGTCTTCGCGGCGTCTGCGATAACAATGAAACGCAGCGCGCTGGCCGCAGCCGTGTTCGTGCTCGCGGGTTGTGCCAACTACGCCGGCATCAGCAGCGACAAGCAGATCACCGCGCCACAGAACGACGCGCTGCAGGCCACGCAAAGCGTGCCGTCGCAAGGCGGCCAGTGGCCGTCGCTCGACTGGGCGAAGCAATTCGGCGATCCGCAATTGCCACAGCTCATCGACGAAGCGTTGGCGGGCAATCCATCGATCGCGCAGGCGCAAGCCCGGATCGCGAAGGCATCGTCCTATATAGAAAGCTCACGTGCGGGCCTTTTCCCGAAAGTGAACGGCTCGTATTCGTGGAGTCGCGAGCTCTATTCGGCAAACGGGCTGTACCCGCCTCCGTACGGCGGCAGCTGGTATAGCGAGAACAATGCGCTCGTGAGCGCTTCGTGGGACCTGGACCTGTGGGGCAAGAACCGCTCACGGCTGAATCAGGCGGTGTCGCAGCAGAAGGCCGCCGAGGCCGACATGCAGCAAGCCCGCGTGACGCTGGCGGCATCGGTTGCGCAGACGTATAACCAGCTCGCACTGCTCTATGCCCTGCGCGACGTTGCACAGCGCGAGATCGCAAACCGCTCCGACGTAGGCCGGATCACGAACGGCCGCGTGAGCGCCGGACTCGATACCAACGTCGAAATCCGCACGGCCGAAGGCAATATTGCGACGAGCCAGACGAACCTGTCCGAGCTCGACGGCCAGATCACGACCACGCGCTATCAGCTCGGCGCGCTGCTCGGCCAGGGCCCGGATCGCGGCTTGAAAATTGCGAGCCCGGTGCTGAACTCGAAGATCGAAGTCGCGCTGCCGGACAACGTGCCGGCCGACCTGATCGCGCGCCGGCCGGATATTGTCGCGGCGCGCTGGCAGGTGGAAGCGGCGACATCGGATGTAAAGGAAGCCAAGGCCGAGTTTTTCCCCGACATCAATCTCTCGGTGGCAGCGGGCTTCGATGCCTTCGGCTGGGGCCGGTTCTTCACTTCGAGCAGCCGTCAGTTCAACGCCGGGCCGGCCATCCATTTGCCGATCTTCGATGCCGGCGCACTGCGCGCGCAGTTGAAGGGCCGATACGCGGACTTCGATCTCGACGTCGCGAACTACAACCAGACGCTGATCAATGCGCTGAACGATGTGGCGACGCAGATCGCATCGATTCGCTCGGTCGATCAGCAAACGAGCGATGCCACGCGCGCCCTCGACGCCTCCACGCACGCCTACCAGCTCGCCGTGATCCGGTACAAGGCTGGCTTGTCGCCACAACTGCAGGTGCTCACCGCCGACCAGAACCGGTTGTCGAACGAGCAAACCGTGACGAACCTGCGGATGAGGCGCCGCGATCTCCAGATCGGCCTGATCAAGGCGCTGGGCGGAGGTTTCGATGCCGCCGACACCAACCTTGCCATCGACGGGCAAACGTCGAAAACCGCATCGGTCGCGGCGAAGACCGCCGACTGAATCAAACCAAATCGAATCGATTAGCAGCAACTCGAGACAGGGAATACGGAGCCATTCATGAGCGACTCTCAACAAAACGCCGCAGCAGCACCGGCGCCTAAAACCAGCAACACCAAGCGCCGCGTGCTGATGTCGCTGATCGTGCTGGTCGTGATCATCGCAGCCGTTGCATACGGGCTGTACTACTTCCTCGTCGCGCGTTTTCACGAAAGCACCGACGACGCTTATGTCAACGGCAACATCGTGCAGATCACGCCGCAAGTGGTCGGCACGGTGATCTCGGTGAATGCCGACGACACGCAAACCGTGAAGATGGGCGATCCGCTCGTCGTACTCGATCCGGCGGATTCGAAAGTCGCGCTCGATCAGGCCGAAGCGAATCTTGCGCAGACGGTGCGCCAGGTCCGCACGCTGTTCGTCAACGACAATCAATACCAGGCGCAAGTCGCGCTGCGTCAGTCGGATTTGTCGCGTGCCCAGGATGACCTGCGCCGCCGCTTGACGATTGCGCAGACCGGCGCGATCTCGGGCGAGGAAATCTCCCACGCGCGTGACGCCGTGCGCGGCGCGCAGGCTTCGCTGAATGCGGCGCAGCAGGAGTTGCAGGCGAACCGTTCGCTGACTTCGAACACGACCATCGCAAATCATCCGAACGTGCTGTCGGCCGCCGCCAAGGTCCGCGATTCGTACATCAACTTTGCACGCAACACCATGCCCGCGCCGGTGACGGGTTATGTCGCGAAGCGTTCGGTGCAGGTCGGCCAGCGCGTGTCGCCGGGCAATCCGCTGATGGCGATCGTGCCGCTGAACGGCGTATGGATCGATGCCAATTTCAAGGAAGTGCAGCTCACGCATATGCGCATCGGCCAGCCGGTTGAACTCACGGCTGACGTGTACGGATCAGGCGTCGTGTTCCACGGCAAGGTGATCGGCTTCTCCGCCGGAACGGGCTCCGCGTTCTCGCTCTTGCCGGCGCAAAACGCGACTGGCAACTGGATCAAGGTCGTGCAGCGCCTGCCGGTCCGTATCGCGCTCGACCCGCAGGAACTTGAAAAGCATCCGCTGCGCATCGGTTTGTCGATGAACGTGGACGTGACGATCAAGGACGAGAACGGCGGCCAGCTCGGCACGGCGCCGAACACCGTGTACCAGACCGATGTGTTCGCCAAGTACGGCGATCAGGCCGACGCTGAAATCGCACGCATCATCGCGGCGAACGAAGGCACGTCGGGTCCGGGAACGGGCGGCGGTTCGCAGAAGACATCGAAGGAAAACGTTCAGCCCGCGACCAGGCAAGACCTCGCGAAGCTGATGTAAGCGCTCTTCAAAGTTTTCCGGAACCGTTCTTATGTCTCAACCCAACGCCGTTCATCCGCCGCTGCAAGGCGCGAAACTCGTGATCGGGACGATCGCGGTGTCGCTCGCGGTGTTCATGAACGTGCTCGATACATCGATC
Organism: uncultured Caballeronia sp.; assembly: GCF_964243625.1. Lineage (NCBI taxonomy): Bacteria > Pseudomonadati > Pseudomonadota > Betaproteobacteria > Burkholderiales > Burkholderiaceae > Caballeronia > uncultured Caballeronia sp. Next base: position 4,527 of record NZ_CAXTGZ010000223.1, on the reverse strand, counting down.
GCAAACGTCTCCATCCCGTCGATATCCGGTGACCTCGGGGTATCGTCGGATCAGGGCACGTGGGTGATCACGTCGTTCGCGGTCGCCAACGCGATCTCCGTGCCGCTCACCGGCTGGCTCACCCAGCGCTTCGGGCAAGTGCGCTTGTTCATGACGTCGATCGTGCTGTTCGTGCTTGCGTCGTGGCTCTGCGGGCTCGCGCCCACCCTGCCCTTCCTGCTCGCCGCCCGCGTGCTGCAAGGCGCGGTCGCCGGCCCGATGATCCCGCTTTCCCAGACCTTGCTGCTCGCGAGTTACCCGCGGGCGAAAGCGCCCATGGCGCTCTCAATGTGGTCGATGACCACACTCATCGCGCCTGTCGCCGGCCCGATTCTGGGCGGCTGGATCTCCGACAACATCTCGTGGCCGTGGATTTTCTACGTCAACATTCCGGTGGGCATCATTGCCGCGATTGCCACGTTTGCAATCTTCCGGGAACGCGATTCGGTGATCCGCAAGGCGCCTATCGATACGGTGGGTTTAAGCCTGCTCGTGATCTGGGTCGGTTCGCTGCAGGTCATGCTCGACAAAGGCAAGGACCTCGACTGGTTCAATTCCACTACCATCGTGGTGCTGACATTGATCGCGGTCATCGCGCTGGCGTTCTTCATTGTGTGGGAACTGACCGAGGAACATCCGGTCGTCGATCTTTCGCTCTTCAAGCTGCGCAATTTCACGGGCGGCACGATCGCGCTGGCGATTGGCTATGGGCTGTACTTCGGCAACCTCGTGTTGTTGCCGCTGTGGTTGCAAACCGACATTGGCTACACCGCCACCGACGCCGGCCTGGTCCTCGCGCCAGTCGGGTTGTTCGCGGTCCTGCTCTCGCCCGTGGTCGGCAAGTTCCTGCCACGTATCGATCCGCGCAAGATCGCAACGGGCGCCTTTCTTGTGTTCGCGCTGGTGTTCTGGATGCGCTCGCGCTACACCACGGGCGTCGATACGTTCACGCTGATGCTGCCCACGGTGATCCAGGGCATCGGCATGGCGGGGTTCTTTATTCCGCTGGTCTCGATCACGTTGTCGGGCTTGCCAGGCAACCGGATTCCAGCGGCGTCGGGGTTATCGAACTTCGTGCGGATCATGTGCGGCGGCATCGGGACATCGATATTCTCGACAGCGTGGGATCACCGGTCGAACGTGCACCACGCGCAGCTTGTCGAGCAGGCCAACCTGTACAACCCGAACTTCAACGCGTCCATGCAGCAGTTCGGCGCGGCCGGGTTCAGCAAGGAACAAGGGTATGGGCTGTTCAACAGCATGGCGACCCAGCAGGCCGCGCAACTGGGCGTGAACGATCTGTTCTATATATCGGCGGCGATTTTTGTCGCGTTGATTGCGCTGATCTGGATCACCAAACCCGAGCGCTCGGGCGGCGGGGATTCGGCCGCGGCGGCTTCGGCGGCACATTAAAACCGGTTTGATTCATGTGAAAAAGCCACGGCATGCCGTGGCTTTTCTCATCCCGCCGATACCACCAGCCGTTCGGGCGCCAGCACACCCTCGCCCGCTCGGGCCACGCCCAGCAGACGTTTTTCGTCGCGCGAATAAACGCGCACACGATCCGCATTCGCCGGCGCGTCGCTGATATCCGCGAGCTTGAGCCGCTGACCTTGCGTGAAGCGGCGGCTGGCATCGGCGTCGAGAAGAACGGCCGGAAATGTCGACAGCAGCGCATCGACCGGTTGCAGCCAGCCATCACGTTGTTCGGGCGTTGCCTCCGAAAGCGTATCCAGCGTCACAGCGTTTTCGAGTGTCAACGTGCCGACGCCCGTGCGCCGCAGCGCTACCAGATGCGCCCCACACCCGAGTTTTTCACCGATATCCTCAGCAAGCGTGCGTACATACGTGCCCTTGCTGCACGTCACGCGAAACGTCACGTTCGGCAACGCGCACGCGATCATCTCGAGCGCGAGGATGGTCACGTTGCGCGCTTCGCGCTCGACAGTTTGCCCCGCTCGCGCGTATTCGTACAAAGGCTTGCCGTCGCGTTTGAGCGCTGAATACATCGGCGGAATTTGCGTGATGTCGCCGCGGAAACCGGTCATTGCCGCGTGGATCGCGGCTTCATCGCAGGTGACCTCGCGCGTTTCCAGCGCCTCGCCTTCCGCGTCGCCCGTCGTCGTGCGCACGCCGAGGCGCATGGTGGCTTCGTAGGTTTTATCGGCTTCGAGCAGATCCTGCGAAAACTTCGTCGCCTCGCCAAAGCAAAGCGGCAACAAACCGGTCGCGAGCGGATCGAGCGTGCCGGTATGCCCGGCTTTTTTCGCCAGATAAATTCGCTTGGCGCGAATCAGCGCGTCGTTGCTGGAAAGGCCGAGGGGTTTGTCGAGCAGCAACACGCCGTCGAGCAAACGACGCGGGATCTTCGGACGAGCGGAACCGTTCATCGATCAAGCGCCCTTTTCGTCTTGCTCAGGCTCTTCGTCGTCCTTGGCGCGTGTGGAATTCGCTTCGTCGATCAGCTTCGACATTTCCACCGCGCGCACGACGGTCTGGTCGTAGTGGAAATGCAGCGTCGGCACCGTATGGATATGCAGGCGCTTGAACAACAGGTTGTGCAAATGGCCCGCTGCGTGATTCAGGCCAGCTTCGGTTTCCTTCGGGTCACCGGTCAGCGTCGTGAAATACACCTTCGCATGCGCGTAGTCGGGCGTCAGCTCGACGCTCTGAAACGTCACCATGCCGATGCGCGGGTCCTTCACGTCACGCACCAATTCTGCGAGATCGCGCTGGATCTGATCCGCAATCTGCACGTTGCGGTTAGGGGAAGTACGTTTCTTGGCCATGATATTTCCGATAATGTGTGTATCGCCGGACGCCGCAAATAAAAAGGGCGGAGCGGGCGTGAAGCCCACTCCGCCCTCGAGTCCAGCGGTGAATCTTTTATAGCGTACGTGCGACTTCGGTCACTTCGAAGATCTCGAACTGGTCACCTTCGACCATGTCGTTGTAGTTCTTCAGCGAGATACCGCACTCGAAGCCCTGGCGAACTTCCTTCGCGTCGTCCTTGAAGCGCTTGAGCGAATCGATCTCGCCCGTGTGGACAACCACGTTGTTGCGCAACACGCGAACCATCGAGTTCCGCTTGACCACGCCGTCGGTCACCATACAACCTGCGATCGCGCCGATCTTCGGCACACGGATGATCTGACGAACCTCGACCATACCCGTGATGACTTCGCGCTTCTCCGGCGAGAGCATGCCCGACATTGCCGCTTTCACTTCATCCACAGCGTCATAGATGATGTTGTAGTAACGAATGTCGATACCGTTCGACTCCGCCACCTTGCGAGCCTGAGCATCCGCACGCGTGTTGAAGCCGATGATGACCGCCTTCGACGCGGTCGCCAGATTGACGTCCGACTCGCTGATCGCGCCAACTGCGCTGTGTACGATCTGCACGCGCACTTCGTTGGTCGAGAGCTTCTGCAACGACTGCACCAGCGCTTCCTGGGAACCCTGCACGTCGGCCTTGACGATCAACGGCAGGTTCTGCACGTTGCCTTCCGTCATGGACTCCAGCATGTTTTCCAGCTTCGCGGCTTGCTGCTTTGCCAGCTTGACGTCGCGGAACTTGCCTTGACGGAACAAGGCGATTTCACGCGCCTTGCGTTCGTCCGGCAGGACCATGACTTCTTCACCCGCGCCCGGCACTTCCGACAGGCCTTGAATTTCGACCGGAATCGACGGACCCGCCGACTTGATCGGCTTGCCGGTTTCGTCGAGCATGGCCCGGACGCGCCCGAAAGCCGTACCAGCCAGCACGATGTCGCCACGGTTCAACGTACCCGATGTCACCAGGATCGTTGCAACCGGGCCCTTGCCCTTGTCGAGCTTTGCTTCGATCACGAGGCCCTTGGCGGGTGCATCGATAGGCGCCTTGAGTTCCATGACTTCCGCTTGCAGCGACAGGTTTTCCAGCAAGCTGTCGATACCAACGCCCGTCTTCGCCGACACTTCGATGAACGGCGAATCGCCACCGTACTCTTCCGGCACGACGCCTTCAGCGACCAGTTCCTGCTTCACGCGCTCGGAAGCGGCACCCGGCTTGTCGATCTTGTTGATCGCCACGACGATAGGCACGCCACCCGCCTTCGCATGAGCGATGGCTTCCTTCGTTTGCGGCATCACGCCGTCGTCTGCAGCGACCACCAGAATCACGATGTCCGTTGCCTTCGCACCGCGGGCACGCATGGCCGTAAAGGCTTCGTGACCGGGCGTGTCCAGGAACGTGATCACGCCGCGCGGTGTTTCCACGTGGTAAGCGCCAATGTGCTGCGTAATCCCGCCCGCTTCGCCCGATGCAACCTTCGCACGGCGAATGTAGTCGAGCAGCGAGGTCTTGCCGTGGTCGACGTGACCCATGACCGTGACCACCGGAGGACGCGGCAGGCGTTCGCCCACTTCTTCCTGCGTTTCGCCTTCGACCAGCAACGCTTCCGGATCGTCCAGCTTGGCCGCAACCGCGCTGTGACCCAGTTCTTC
>NZ_CAXTGZ010000222.1:0-9012 GCF_964243625.1 uncultured Caballeronia sp. | reverse complement strand
CTGAAGATCACTTCCGGCGGACCGGATTCCAGGATCACCCCGCCGTCCATCACCACCACAGTGTCAGCAACTTCTTTCGCAAAGTTCATTTCGTGTGTGACGACCACCATGGTCATGCCTTCGCTGGCGAGCAGCTTCATGACCTGCAGCACCTCGCCGACGAGTTCGGGATCGAGCGCGGAAGTCGGTTCGTCGAACAGCATGACGCGCGGCTGCATGGCCAGCGCGCGGGCTATCGCGACACGCTGCTTCTGACCGCCCGAGAGACTAGCAGGCATCACGTGCGCCTTGTGTGCGAGACCGACCTTCTCAAGCAGCGCGAGCGCAGCCGCTTCGGCGTCAGCCTTGCTCGCGCCGCGCAGCATCCGGGTACCGACGGTAATATTATGCAGTACCGACAGATGCGGAAACAGATTGAAAGACTGGAACACCATGCCAACTTCAGTACGCAATTCGTTAAGTGAACGCTCTTTCAGCATGACGCCCTGATCGACCAGACGATGACCACAGATATCGATGGTGCCACCTTCGGCTTGTTCCAGACCGTTACAGCAGCGCAGAAATGTACTTTTCCCCGAACCGCTGGGTCCGATCACAACGACCACTTGCTGCGGCTGAATGTCGAAGTCGATACCGTTGAGCACAACGTGCGAGCCAAACGATTTGGTCAGCCCGCGAATCTGGACGATAGGTTGGGATGTGTTGTTCATTGCACCATTCCTCCTGCGCGCAGCCGATGCTCGACCCGGTGAAGCGCGTAATTCGTCGCCTGCGTCAACACGAGATAAACCAGCGCAATGGCCAGATACACTTCGAGTGAACGGTACGACACACTAATGATCTTCTGTCCTTCGTGCATCAGATCGTCAATGGTCAGCAATGACACGAGCGCCGAATTCTTGATCAAGGCGATGAATTCATTGCCCAGTGGCGGGATCATCCGCACAACCGCTTGGGGAAGAATGATTGCACGCATCGCCTGTCCCGAGGACATGCCGATTGACCGGGCTGCCTCCATTTGCCCGCGGTCGACCGACTGGATCGCCCCGCGCACGATCTCGGACACATAAGCCGCCGAATAAAGTCCGAGACCCAATACCCCGCACAAGAACGCCGGCAGCAGGATGTTGAATTGCGGCAAACCAAAAAACAGCAAGAACAGTTGCACGAGCAAGGGCGTGCCGCGGAAAAACGTCAGATAAGCGGTGCAGAAACCGTACACGATCCGGCGTTGCGGCGTGAGCCGCCCGATGCCGATGAGCAGCCCAAGCACGCAACTCAGCGCGAGCGCGGCAGCTGTCACTTCCACCGTCGTCACCGTCCCGTGCACGATGTCTGCCCAGCCGGCAATGACCGGCGAAAAATCGAGTTCCATGTCTATGACTCGCGGGTTATTGAGCAGCAGCGCCGAACCATTTCTTGACGATCGCCGCATAGGTGCCGTCCGCCTTGATCTTCCCCAGCGCGGCGTTGAATGCGGTCTTCAATTCCGGCTCGTCCTTGCGCACGGCAATACCGTATTCCTCGGTCGTCAACTGCTTGTCGAGCACCCGGAAGCCGGGGCGTGTCTTGGCCAGTTGCAATGCAGCCGGCTTGCCGGTTACTGCGCCGTCGGCCCGGCCGATGCCGACCAGATCGAACATCTCCTGGTTCTTTTCAACTTCGACACGCGTGATTTGCGGGTAGTTGTCACGCAGGAAGTTGACCGACTTCGTGCCGACTTGCACCGAGACTTTCTTGCCATTCAGGTCGGCCATCGTCTTGATCGGTGAAGTGCTCTTCACCAGCGCCACGAGTCCACCTGCATAGTACGGTTCGACGAAATCAACCACCTTGCTGCGTTCGTCAGTGATGTAGATGGCGGAGATGGCTGCATCGAAGCGATGTGCAATCAAACCCGGGATCAAACCTTTGAAGTCGATGTCAGTCCATTCGACGCGTGTTCCCATCGTCTTGGCGAGCGCATTCATTACATCGATATCGAAACCGGCGCGTGCGCCGTCCTGGCTGAATTCCATTGGCGGGAACGTGGCATCCGTGGCGACCCGCAGCACAGCCGGAACTTGCGCTGAGGCGATGCCCGGCAGCGCCGCAAAAGTGGTGGCCAGCGTGAGGCACGTGAGGGCGAGCAATCGGTGCAGCTTCATTTGGGAACTCCTTCAAGGTTTGGACCAGCGTGGCTCAAGCGGATTAGTCGGTTTGCATGTGTTCGGAAATTGCGCGGGCGGATCGCAGCGTCGCGTCAATGAATTGCCTTTCGCGGCCGGCCGCGCGCGTGGACGGCGCCATCAGCGTGATTGACGCGCTGCTGCTGGCCGCACGCCCCGCGCGATGATAGATCGGCACGCTCACGCCCCACACGCCCGGATCGACCTCGCTGTCGCTGACGGCAAACCCCTGCGTGCGAATCTGCTCCAGTTCGGCTTCTATCGTGGCGCGGTCGGCAATGTCGTCGTGAAACATGCTGTCGAGGGCATCCGTGCGCGCTCGCTCGGGCATGAAGGCCAGCAATGATTTCGCCGATGCACCCGCCTTCAACGCCACGGCCCGGCCCTTTTCAAATGAGCACCGCAGCGAGTGCCGGCTGTCGATCATCTCAAGGCACATCACCTGGTTGTTCACCGCGACGACAAGGCCAATGCTCTCCTGTGAAAAGCGCGCGAGCTGCTGCATCTCGTTGCGGCTGGCCTCGACCAGCAGCGAATTGCCGTCGAAGCCGAGCGCGAGTTGCAAACTGATGGGACCGGGTGCGTAATACCCCGCATTCTCCGAGACGAACCCCCAGCGCTTGAGCAACGCAATCTGCCGGTACAGGGTGCTTTGCGCGAGTCCCGTCACCCCCAGCAAATCTTTGACGGACATTGCCTTCCCATGGCTGGCAAGCGCCGACAAGACCAGCAGAACGCGTTCTGCACCGGTGACGGTATTTTCCGTGTCCATAAGAGGTTGAAAGCGAAATGGCGACGGAATTCAGAATGCCAGATAATTCCCACGTTTCAAAAATACGATTCCCGTCCGATGGGAATTACACGGGAGGGTTTTCCCGAAAATCGGCGTTTTTCCAAGTAAAGGGGTTCCCTCTCCTTCTCGACGCCGCATGCGAAGCGCACGCGCGCGCGCACTGGCGGGAGAATGTGGAGGGATTATCCGATGCCAATATCGTGCGCCCTCGCATGAGCGAGCGGATGTCAGCACGTACAGCCTTGCGCAGATTTCGCAAGGAAACGGGAGCTCGTCGCAAGATAACCGGACGTCGGCGGCCGGAACCTCGCCTGACGCGTCCACATCCACCGTACACAAGTCGCTCAAGCCGCAATCGAAGGACGCTACCGGGAACGGGCGAGGCATGACTGCCGGCAAGCAACATAAGACCGAAGGCGCCGGTGGCTTTAACAACGGTCTGTACGGAACAGGCGCGGGCAGCAACAAGTGAGCCGACGCCTAAGCGGCGGTCTACAGACCTACTGCTGCCGGATTCATTTCTATATGCAGAATCACTAGCCAGGGCTTGGGGCAGTCCGGCGAAATCTTGAGCGCCGGATTAGTCTTGCTGACCGGCGTAATGCATCCTTGCTCCCGAGCGCGTAAATATGCGCGCCGGGCATCGCCCTGCAGCCACATGCTTACCAGCCCGCAAGTAACGAAGCTGAAAATAGTCGTGACGAAGGTCGGCGTGTTCGGGTCGAGCTGGCTTACGACATAAGCAAATGCGGAGGTCATCACCTGGTTTGCGACGATCGCCACACAAATGACCTTGGCCGTTCCCCTGATACGCATCGCGGTATGAAGCTTCAACACGGTTGTGCACTCTTGGTTGTTCTGGTGTATTCGTTTGCAGCGGGCTAAGGCCCGGGGCAAACGGCTTGATGCAATTCAACTAAAGCAGGCGCGACATCAATACTTTGGAAAATCCACGCCCCTGTGCTTAACGATCATCTCAAGGCGCCTTGGTCGACTCATCCCTCGACGCATGCAGGCTCGCCGAGAACTGACGCATATGAAAAGCCACGCGCTGCGCGTAGCCTTTGGCGCGCGCTTTCAATGCTCGAAGTGAATGCATTGCGGAGTCTTGTGATGAGAGTTCACGAAGGCTACGCTGCTTGACGTGTCGATCAGGATAAAAGTGCGGCATCCGCTATCAATAACGCGTCAAAGTCAGCGATTCACTATTGCGTCCCTGCCAGCCTGTAGCCAACGCCGGTCTCGGTCAAGATATGCAGGGGTTGCGTGGGATCGGCTTCCAGCTTGTGCCTGAGATGCCCCATATAAACGCGCAGGTAGTGCTGGTTCTCCACATATGCAGGTCCCCACACTTCCCGCAGCAACTGCTGATGCGTAATCACGCGGCCGGCGTGGCGGGCCAGCGTTGTCAACAACCGGTATTCGATGGGCGTGAGATGTATCTGCGCACCATCGCGCGTGACCCGTCTTTCCGACAGATCCACCGTGACCGTGCCAAAGCGCACCTGCGGCGTTTCCTGCTGGCCGCCACGATTTCGCCGCCGCAACTGCGCGCGGATGCGCGCAAGAAGCTCGGACACGCCAAAGGGTTTCGTGAGGTAATCGTCCGCGCCGGCGTCGAGCGCCGCGACCTTTGCGTCCTCATGGGTTCGCGCCGACAGCACGATCACGGGTTGCTCGGTCCAAGTGCGTAACTCCCGAATGACATCGATGCCATCAGTATCCGGCAAACCCAGATCGACCACGATCAGGTCCGGCAAACGAAAGGCCGCTTCTCGCAAGCCCTGTTGCCCGGTTTCCGCTTCGAACACATTCATGCCTTGCGCTTCCAGCGTCGTGCGTACGAACCGGCGAATCTGCTTGTCGTCCTCGATCACGACGACGGTCAACGTGGGCTCGCTCATGGGCGGTCCGCGTTCGATGCAACATCTGGCGGCTCGGCACTGCTTTCATCGGGAAGGGCTTCGAAGGGCGGCGTTCCGCTTGCCGGCAACGTGAACCAGAAACGCGCGCCCAGCACGTTTCCGTCAGCGCCCCGGCGGTTTTCAGCGCCGATCTTTCCTCCATGCGCTTCGACTATCGCGCGGCAAATCGCGAGACCCAGACCGATTCCCGGCTTGGCCGACTCCTTTTCGCCGCGCGTGAATTTATCGAAGAGAATGGGCTGGATGCCCGAGGGCAAGCCGGGTCCGTCGTCATCCACGCACACCCTCACGAAGCGCTCGCCGTCATGGTCTTCGATCGCCGCCTTGATGAAGAGGCCCGCTCCGGCCGGCGTGTATTTGGCCGCGTTCTCGAACAGGTTGGCAAGCAGGCGTTCCAACAGAACCGCGTCGAGTTGTATCAGCGGAAGATCCGCGGGCACACGCACTTGCACAGGATGTCCCGCAAGCGTTCGGCGGCACACCGCGAGCGCTGCACCGACCACTTCTTCGAGCATGAGCCACTGGCGATTGAGCCGTATGCTTCCCGCCTGCAGGCGCGCCATATCCAGCAGGTTGGTCACAAGCCCGCTCATGCGCAGCGCCTCCTCATGGATTGCATGAACCAGCTCGCGGGAGTTGTCGGAGGCGGCATCGGGCGCGCGGCGCTGTTCTTCAAGCATGGATGCAAAGCCGACAATCGAAGTAAGCGGCGTGCGCAAATCGTGCGAGATGGCCGACAAAAGCGAGTTGCGCATGCGCTCCGACTCCATGTTCACCAATGCGTCCTGCGCGATCTCGACGTAATGCACGCGTTCCAGCGCCAGCGCGATTTGCGAAGCGAAGGTATCGATCATGCGTTGCTGCTCGGGCACCGCGAGTTCTTCCGGGTTTGCGGTGATCAGCGCGAGGACGCCACGCGTACGCATTGGCGCCTTCAGCGGCAGATACAGCGCATGGCTTGCAGGCAACGTATCCGTGCCGCGTCCCGCCGGCTTCTGCTGGTCGTACACCCATTGCGCAATGTCCAGGTCGAGCCCGGACGCATCGAGCGTCACTTGCGGGTCGGGATCGTCCATCTTCTGCCGGACCTTCTCCGTGCTGTCCGGGAGAAGGACCGCGACCTTGGCCTGGAAAATCTCGCCCACATGCCGCGATCCTATTTCGATGATCTGCTCCGTCATCAACGCGCCGCCAAGTTCGCGCGTCATCGCATACATGGCGCCGGTGCGGCGCTCGCGTAATGACGCAACCCGCGCCTGACGGCGCAGGTTAGACGTGAGTTGGCTGATTGTCAGTGATGTGAGCAGCATCACAAAGAACGTCAGCAAATACTGCGTGTCCGATACCGCGAAAGACATCTCCGGCGGAACGAAAAAGAAATCGAATGCGGCGACGCTCAGGAACGAGAGCAGCACACCCGGGCCGCGCCCCAGCCGAACAGCGGCATAGACCACACCGAGCAGATACAACATCACAAGGTTCGTCAGATCGATGTGATGCGACAACAGCCGTGCCACCGCTGTAATGCCGACTCCGACTGCAACCGTATGGAAATACGCATTGGGCGGCGAGCGGTCTTCGTTCAAGACGCCCGAGAACCTCGGCATGCGCTCACCCTGCTCGCTCGCTTGTTTCGCCGCGCCCGCGCCGACCAGGGTCACATCGATATCGTTGGCGAACCGGACAATCGATTCCGCAACGGGCTGATCGAAGACGCGCCGCCATGTAGGGGCATCGGAGGCGCCTGCCACGATCTTCGATACATTGCGCATGCGCGCGTACGCAACCAGCGTCGCGGCCGCATCCGTGCCGTCGAGCGTGACCGTCTCGGCGCCCAGTTCGGACGCGAGCTTGAGTGCGTCGAGCGTACGCTTGCGCCATACGTCGGGCAGACGTTGAAGCTTGGGCGTCTCGACATATACAGCAAGCCAGTCGGCCTTCAGGCTTGCGGCCAGGCGCGCGGCAGAGCGGACCAGCGCGGCGCTTTCGGGACCCGGACCAATGCACGCGATCAACCGCTCGCGCGCCTGCCAGATCCGGCTGATCGACTGATCCGCGCGGTACTCTCGCATCTGCGCGTCCACCCGGTCCGCGGTACGCCGCAGCGCGAGTTCGCGCAGCGCAATCAGATTGCCCTTGCGGAAAAAATTCCTGACCGCATTGGCGGCTTGTTGCGGCAAGTACACCTTGCCGTCCCTCAACCGGTCGAGCAGCTCTTCGGCCGGCAAGTCGACTAGCGTGACTTCATCGGCGAGATCGAATACGCGATCCGGCACGGTTTCCCACACGCGAATGCCGGTGATCTGCCCGACGATATCGTTGAGACTTTCCAGGTGCTGCACGTTGACCGTGGTGTACACGTCGATGCCGGCATCGAGCAGCTCGTACACATCCTGCCAGCGCTTCAGATGCCGCGCGCCCTGCACATTCGAGTGCGCGAGTTCATCGACGAGAATCAGTTGCGGCTTTCTTGCGAGCGCGCCGTCGAGGTCGAACTCGGGCAACTGATGTCCACGATATTCATACGTGGTCAGCGGTACGGCTTCGAGCCCCTCGACGAGCGCGAGCGTCTCCTTCCTGCCATGCGTCTCCACAATACCGACAACGGTATCGATACCTTCGTCGCGGCGCCGGCGCCCGGCCTGCAACATCGCATAGGTCTTCCCGACACCAGCCGATGCACCGAAGAAAATCTTCAGCCTGCCGCGCTGTTTCTTCTCTTCGTCGCGCTGGATCTTGTCGAGCAGCTCGTCGGGGTCGGGACGGTCCATCAGCTTGCGGGCTTCAGTTCGTCAAGCGCGAGGTTCAGCTTCAACACGTTCACACGCGCTTCGCCGAGGATCCCGAATTGACGGCCGCTGGTCGCGCGTTGAACGAGTGCATCGACATCGTTATGCGAGAGCTTGCGCGCCTTCGCGACGCGGTCAATCTGGTATGCGGCCGCAGCGGGGCTGATCTCGGGATCGAGACCGCTGCCCGACGAGGTCACGAGATCGACGGGAACCGGAGCCGTATTGGCGGGATCGGCATCGTGCAACGCGCTGATGCGGCCTTTGACTTCATCGGCGAGCGCGGGATTGGTCGGGCCGAGATTCGAGCCGCCCGATGCAGTCGGGTTATACGGATTCGGCGATGTCGCCGAGAGACGGCCCCAGAAATAACCGGGTGCATCGAACTGCTGGCCGATGAGTTCAGAGCCGATCGGTTTGCCGTTCTTCTCGATCACACTGCCGTTCGACTGACCCGGAAACGCAGCGTGAGCCACGGCGGTGACCACGACCGGATATACGAGCCCGGTCACAATGGTCAACGCCGCGAACAACACGATCACAGGACGAATGATGTTTTTCATGATGAACTATCCAGTTAAAAATACGAGGTTCGGTGCGGCCGGAAGCAAGCGATTGCAAAACCGGCCGCTCACCCGCAAGTTCAGGCCCAGCCAAACGCCGTCAAAATCATGTCGATGATCTTGATGAACGGGAACGGCAGCAAGATGCCGCCGAGGCCGTACACGAGCAGGTTGCGGCGCAACAGCGACGCTGCGCCGAGCGGCCGGTACTTCACGCCCTTCAATGCAAGCGGAATCAGCACCACGATGATCAGCGCGTTGAAGATCACTGCCGACAGGATCGCCGACGACGGCGAGCTCAGATGCATCACGTCGAGCACGCGCAATTGCGGGTACGTGGACGCAAACGCAGCCGGGATGATGGCAAAGTACTTGGCCACGTCGTTCGCAATCGAGAACGTGGTGAGTGAGCCGCGCGTCATCAGCATCTGCTTGCCGATCTCCACGATCTCGATCAGCTTGGTCGGGTTCGAGTCGAGATCGACCATGTTCCCGGCTTCCTTCGCCGCCTGCGTGCCGGTGTTCATCGCCACGGCAACGTCGGCCTGGGCAAGCGCCGGTGCGTCGTTCGTGCCGTCGCCGGTCATCGCGACAAGACGGCCTTCGGCCTGGTAGCTGCGGATAGTGGCGAGCTTGGCTTCCGGCGTCGCTTCTGCCAGGAAGTCGTCCACGCCCGCTTCCGCTGCAATAGCGGCGGCCGTCAGGCGGTTGTCGCCCGTGACCATCACGGTCTTGATACCCATCTTGCGCAGCTCGGCAAAGCGCTCCTTGATG
>NZ_CAXTGZ010000221.1:0-9049 GCF_964243625.1 uncultured Caballeronia sp. | reverse complement strand
CGGCGGAAGCATACGCTCGCGGTTGCCAAACACAATGCCGTCTTTCTCATACGGGAAAGGTCCGCCAGCTTCGATCCGCCGTAACGTCACAACCGCCTGCTTTGGCAATTGCGCAGCGTCGACAGTCGTCTGTGACGACTCCAAACCCGCTGATGCGGCATCGCGCCTGTTCTCTCTGCGCGGATCGCTTTGCGGCCTGTTCTTGTCCTGCACTGCGAGCGGCGACTGGGCCTGCGACGCTGCTGCGGGACTGTTGCCTCCCGGGCTCTGCGAGTCCGGCGCGCTCTTGCCGCAGCCGCTCAGCACCACCAAAAGCGCCGTCAGGAAACCACAAACCCATGCGCGCTTCACAAAACCCATACCGCTTAAAGCCCCAAAAATTGACGACCATGAAAGACGTAAGGGTATCGCTAATGACAGCCGGAATCAACGTTGGTTCAGGCGATGCCCGTTTTTTAATCAGTTGCGGTCCCCTGCCGTCAGGCCGGGCTGCAGGCCCACTGGCGTTTTCCGGCCGCAATCAAATTTAGGGCGGCATCAAATATCGGACTGATCTGAGATGTTTTTATCTTGGATGGGATAATAATTCTCTCATGCGTGGCTTGGGGAGTGGACCCAGTGTCGCCTCTCTGGGGAAAGCTCTCACGGTCTGACGATCGGAACCACTGCTGTTTGGAGGACAAGCAAATCCCCTTGCATGCCTCGAGGCGTGCCGGACGATCCGGCACGCTTTTTTTTGGCCTGAAGCAGTCACAGTCTATTTTCGGTCGCCCAACAAAAAAGGGATTGCGACGATTCCGCAACCCCTTTCTACCAACGCATCCCGCAACTTCCGCGAGCTTGATTTACTTCAACGCGCTACAGCCGTCGTGTCCGCAACCAGCAACGCAGTCATGTTGACAATCCGTCGCACCGTTGCAGACGCCGTAAGCACGTGAACCGGCTGCGCCGCACCCAGAAGAATCGGACCGATGGCGATGTTGTTACCGGCGGCCGTCTTCAGCAGGTTGTACGAGATGTTGGCCGCATCGATATTCGGCAGCACGAGCAGGTTTGCATCGCCTTCCAGGGTTGATTCCGGCAGCACTTCGGCGCGCAACCGCGAGTCGAGTGCCACGTCGCCGTGCATTTCGCCGTCCACATCCAGCTCCGGCGCGCGTTCTTTCAGCAATGCCAGCGTCTCGCGCATCTTGATGGCGGATGGTGCGTTGCTTGTGCCGAAGTTCGAATGCGACAGCAGCGCGATCTTCGGCACGATCCCGAAGCGGCGCACTTCTTCCGCCGCCATGATCGTGATTTCGCAAAGCTGCTCGGGCGTCGGGTCGACGTTCACGTGCGTGTCGACAATGAAGATCTGCCGGCCCGGCAGCACCAGCGCATTCATGGCCGCGTACACGCTGCAGCCCGCCTTCTTGCCGATCACCTGATCGACGAAATGCAGATGCCGGTGCGTCGTGCTGATCGTGCCGCAAATCATGCCGTCCGCTTCGCCCTTCTTCACCAGCATGGAGCCGATCAGCGTGGTGCGGCGGCGCATTTCGAGCTTCGCCATCTGCGCGCTGATGCCCTTCCTGGCCATCATGGTGTGATACGTCTGCCAGAAATCGCGATAACGCGAGTCGTGATCCGTATCCACCACAGTGAAATCCACGCCCGGCGTCAGACGCAAACCGTACTTGGCGATGCGCTGCGTGATCACGGCCGGACGTCCGATCAGGATCGGCTTGGCGATCTTCTCGTCCACAGCGATCTGCACCGCGCGCAACACACGCTCTTCTTCGCCCTCGGCAAACACAATGCGCTTCTTGTCCGGCTCGACGCTGCGCGCAAGCTGGAACACGGGCTTCATGGTCGTGCCGCTGTGATACACGAACTGCTGCAGGTGCTGCTCGTAAGCATCCATGTCTTCAATAGGACGCGTCGCCACGCCTGAATCCATGGCCGCCTTCGCAACGGCCGGCGCGATCTTCACGATCAGGCGCGGATCGAAAGGCTTCGGAATCAGGTACTCGGGACCGAACGACAGATCCTGGATGCCGTAAGCGGTCGCCACGATATCGCTTTGTTCCTGACGCGCCAGTTCCGCAATCGCGTTCACGGCGGCAATTTCCATCTCGCGCGTGATCGTGCTCGCGCCCGCATCCAGCGCACCGCGGAAGATGAACGGGAAGCACAGCACATTGTTGACCTGGTTCGGATAATCCGTGCGGCCGGTTGCCAGCACCGCGTCCGGTCGGACTTCCAGTGCGAGTTCCGGCAGGATTTCCGGCGTCGGGTTGGCGAGCGCGAGAATCAGCGGCTTCGGCGCCATGCCCTTCACCATGTCCTGCTTCAGCACGCCACCAGCGGAGAGGCCGAGGAAAACGTCGGCGCCTTCGATGACGTCGGCAAGCGTGCGTGCGGACGTTTCGCGCGCAAAGCGATCCTTGTCCGGGTCCATCAGTTCCACTCGGCCCTTGTAGACCACGCCGGCCAGATCCGTCACGAAGATGTTCTCGAGCTTCATGCCGAGTTCGACCAGCAAGTCGAGACACGCAAGCGACGCGGCGCCTGCGCCCGACGCCACGAGTTTCACTTCATCGATCTTCTTGCCTACCACGACCAGACCGTTGGTAATCGCCGCCGCGACCACGATGGCCGTACCGTGCTGGTCGTCGTGGAACACCGGGATCTTCATGCGCTTGCGGGCCTCGCGCTCGACGATGAAGCAATCCGGCGCCTTGATGTCTTCGAGGTTGATGCCGCCGAACGTGGGTTCGAGCGCGCAGATCACATCGACGAGCTTCATGGGGTCCATCTCGTTCAACTCGATGTCGAACACGTCGATGCCCGCAAACTTCTTGAACAGCACAGCCTTGCCTTCCATCACAGGCTTCGACGCCAGCGGCCCGATGTTGCCAAGCCCGAGCACAGCCGTGCCGTTCGTCACCACGCCGACGAGATTGCTGCGCGCGGTGAAGCGCGCGGCGTTCAGCGGGTTCGCAACGATCTCTTCGCACGCGAATGCGACGCCCGGCGAATAGGCCAGCGCCAGATCGCGCTGGTTGATCATTTGCTTGGTCGGGGCGATCGCGATTTTGCCGGGGGTGGGAAACTCGTGGTAATCGAGCGCGGCTTCGCGAAGTTTGGCTTTGGCGTTATCTGCTGGCGTGGTCATGAGGCGGCGGGCTTTAGGCAAGATTAGAATAGAAGTTCGAACGCATTGTAGCGCCAATCAAAGGCCGTCCCAGAAGGTGATACCCGCAATTCCCGGCGCGAGGCCCATTCGGACAAGGCTTCGAAAGGCGGCAGAAAGCACATGCCTGCCAGCGGTTCACGCCGCTAAATCCTTTTATCGAGATGAAACGCGCGCGTACGCGGGCGCATCGTCTCCAACTCTCTTTCGACATTGCCGGACTGCCGATGCTCTCAGAGTTTTCCCTGATCGAACGATATTTCTCCCAACCCGCGACCACGCGCCGCGCACCGGCGGCTCAAAACTCGGGTAGGGGCGCGGGCGCGACGCTTGGTATCGGCGATGATTGCGCGTTGCTCGCGCCCAAGCGCGGTCAGCAACTGGCGATTTCCACCGACATGCTTGTCTCCGGCCGCCATTTCTTCCCCGATGTCTCTCCGTTCGCGCTCGGCCACAAGGCGCTTGCCGTGAACCTCTCGGACCTGGCCGCAATGGGCGCCGCGCCGCGTGCGTTCACGCTTGCGTTGTCCATGCCCAAAGCCGAGGAAAGCTGGCTCCAGGCGTTCAGCGACGGCCTCTTCCGGATGGCGAACGCGCACGGCTGCGAGCTGATCGGCGGCGATACGACCGGCGGACCGCACGTGACCATCAGCATCACGGTCTTCGGCGACGTTCCTGCCGCACGCGCGTTGCGCCGCGACGCAGCGCGCCCCGGCGACGACATCTGGGTATCCGGACAGCTCGGCAACGCCCGCGCCGGACTCGGCATCAAGCGGCAAGAATGGTCCATAAAAGACGCTGCCAGCGCAGCCATCGCGATCAAGGCGCTCGAGCAGCCCGAGCCGCGCGTGGCGCTCGGCATTGCGTTGCGCGGCGTGGCGCACGCTGCGCTGGATCTCTCCGACGGCCTCGCGGGCGACCTCCTGCACATATTGAAGCGCTCGAACATGCGCGCGACCGTCGACGTGGATCTCGTACCGCGCTCCCCCGTTATCGATGCATTGCCGGCGGCCGCCCAGTTGCCGTGCGTCCTCGCCGGCGGCGACGACTACGAACTCTGCTTCACCGCGCCAGTCGAGGCGCGCGCAAAAATCCAACGCTCGGCCAAGCAGGTGGGCGTGCTCGTGACGCGCATCGGTACAATCGAGGGTCTTGCTGCTCTCACTGACACGCCCGCCATCGACTGGCGCAATCATGCCGGTCCCGTATCGTTTACGGCATCGGGCTACGACCACTTTCATGCAGACTGACCCGATCACCGAGACTATCGACGACAAACCGCGTCCCAAGCCAAAGCGCCGGACGAGCGCCCGCTTCATGCTGTCGCATCCGCTTCACATCCTGTCGCTGGGTTTCGGCAGCGGCTTGTCCCCGGTTGCGCCCGGCACCGTCGGCACATTGTTCGCGTGGGCGTCGTTCGTGGCGTTCAACCCGTACCTCACCGTTGCCGAATGGGCCGTGCTGATCGCCGTGGGCTTCGTCGCCGGGTGCTGGTTCTGCGGCTTCACGGCGAAGAAAATGGGTATCGAGGATCCGTCGCCGGTCGTGTGGGACGAGATCGTCGCGTTCTGGCTCGTGTTGCTGCTTGTCACGCCGGCCACGTTCACCGGACAGTTGTGGGCGTTTATCGTGTTCCGCTTCTTCGATATGGTTAAACCGCCGCCCATCAGCTATTTCGATCGTCATCTGAAGGGCGGTTTCGGCATCATGTTCGATGACATCGCGGCCGCGTTTTTCTCGTTGCTCGTGATCGCGCTGTGGCGCATGACGATTTGATGCCGCGCGTTATCGATTCTCTCTTGCCCACACGATCAGCCCACTAGCGAGTCCCATCATGGCCACCGATAAAGTCGTCCACCAGCTCGCCATTCGTGCCGGCAACAAACTGCGTGATGAGCGCCTGATGCTCGCGACGGCGGAATCGTGCACGGGCGGCATGGTCGCGGCTGCGATGACGGATATTTCCGGCAGCAGCGCGTGGTTCGAGCGGGGGTTCGTCACGTATTCGAATGCCGCCAAGACCGAGATGATCGGCGTGCCGGCCGACCTGATCGAGCGTCACGGCGCGGTGAGCGAGCCGGTTGCCAAGGCCATGGCAGAAGGTGCACTCAGGAACAGCCGGGCGCAGGTTTCGCTGTCCATTACGGGCGTAGCGGGTCCGGGCGGCGGTACGGAAACCAAGCCGGTCGGCATGGTTTCATTTGCATGGAGCAACCGGCTGCATACCTCTGTCGAGACGCAGTTGTTCAAGGGCGACCGCGAACAGATTCGCACCCAGGCAGCGGCGCATGCGCTGCGCGGTCTGCTCGAACTATTAGAACGAAGGGAACGGTGAACAAGCGGATGTTGGCTAGACAGGCAAAAACCGGAACCGCGAATCATGGGTGGGCGTGCTGATGCCGGCGTTTGCCTACGACACGGCTCAGATCATCAAATGGCTCGGCGCATCTACCGTGGCCAAGGCGCGCGGGTACGTCGACGAAGTCAGGCACCTGCACTGGGACAACGACGTTCTGCGTGCCGACGTGAAAGGCACCCAGCGCCAGCCGTATCACGTCGAAGTGAAGTTCCGTGACGACCGTGGCGCGATCTCAGCCCAAGGCCGCTGTTCGTGCCCGGTCGGATTCGGCTGCAAGCACGCTGCCGCCGCGTTGCTCGCGACCGCCAGCGACAAACCCGACGAACCCGACTCAGTACGCGCCGAAGTCGCCGGCTGGCTTGAAGGATTTCGCTCACGGTTTGCATCGACACGCAGTACGGCTGCGAAGAAAACCACCGAAGCAAATGGCGCCCTGGCGCTCGCTTACGTGCTCGGCACGTCGCGCGTCATGCGCATGCCCGAGGTCGCGCTGCACAAGGTGCGCCTGAGTCCGGACGGCTCGCTCCAGACGCTCGACCGGCCCTGGACCAATCTCGACTCAGCGCTCGTCAAACAGCCGAAATTCGTCAGCGACGACGACCTGACCATTCTTCGTGCGCTGATCATCGGACGCACGCGCAACGACTTCGGCGGCTTCGCCCTGCACGGCGAAGAAGGCGCGGATCTGCTGCAGCGCATGCTCGCAACCGGACGCCTTTTCACGGCCACGCCTTCGTCGCGGGATGTGGGCGAACCGCGCCGGCCGTTGACGCAGGGCGAAGCGCGGCCGGGACGCATTGAATGGACGCCGGACCCGGACGACCGCGTGCGGCCCGTGCTGCAAACGGAGCCGGCATCGACCTTCGTCATCACGACCGAACCGTTGTGGTTCGCCGATGCCGAAACGCGCGAAGCCGGCATCGTCGACATGCCTCAGCCGGCGCGGCAACTCGTCGATTATCTAGCGATGCCGCCCATCTCGCTCGCCGAAGCGCCGCTTGTCGGCGCCATGTTGCGCGAGGTCGCGTCCGACCTGCCGCCGCCTCCGGGCCACGAAACGCTGAATCTACAGATCGTCGATATTGAACCGGTGCCCGTGCTCGTGCTCGACACGCAGTCCATTAGCGGAACATGGCGGCCGCGTGAGGAACGCACGGGGGCGAGCGTGCTGGATTTCGCCCTGCTGAGTTTCGATTACAGCGGCTTCAGCATCGACCCCACGCACGCCACTACGATCTTGCGCACGGAGTCCGGCGACATGGTCCAGGTGAAGCGCCGTCACGACGTGGAAACGCGGTATTCGAACCAGCTCTACGAGCTTGGATTTCGCAAGATTCCGGCGCACCAGCGCTTCGGACCGAAGGCCATTCCGGCAGGCGTGCTCGGCTTGCCGGCATCGGCCGCCTGGGCCTTGTTCACGAGCGACACCGTGCCGTCGTTGCGCGAGGACGGCTGGCGCATTTCCATGTCGCCGGAATTCCGCTTCGATTTCATCGAGATCGACGATATCCAGGGCACAGCGCACCACAGCACCGACGGCTGGTTCGACCTCGAACTCGGCATTGCCGTCGGGGAACGGAGCGTGCGGCTGGAGCCGCTGCTCGCCGACCTGTTCCAGCGCGACCGGCGCTGGCTGGCGGGGGCGATCGATTCGATTCCGGATGACGAAGGCATCGAACTCAACACCGATCTCGGCGAACGACTGCGGCTGCGTGCATCGCGAATCAAGCCGGTGGTGCGCGTGCTGATCGATCTGTTTGACACCCTCGGTACGCAACCGCTGCGCGTCTCCGAAAAAGACGCCGGCCGTCTGGAAGCGCTCACCGACACCGGCCGCTGGCAGTTCCACGGTGATGTCTCCATCCGTGAACTCGCCCAGCGTTTGCAGGAAGGACCGGGATTGCGTGAAGTCCCGGTCCCTCGCGGCTTGAACGCAGAGCTTCGCGTCTATCAGCGCGAAGGCCTCAACTGGATGCAGTATTTGCGCGAACGCAACCTGTCCGGCGTGCTTGCCGATGACATGGGACTCGGCAAGACCGTGCAGACGCTCGCCCACATTCTCGTTGAAAAGGAATCGGGCCGGCTCGACCGTCCCGCGCTCGTAGTGCTGCCGACTACGCTCGTTCACAACTGGCGAGAGGAAGCGAAGAAGTTTGCGCCCGATCTTCGCGTGCTCGACCTGCATGGCCCCCAACGCAAGGATCGCTTCGATCAGATCAGCGAGCACGATCTCGTGTTGACCACGTATCCGCTGTTGTGGCGCGACCTGGCCATGTTGTCGCTGCACGAGTACCACTTGCTGATCCTCGACGAAGCACAGACCGTGAAGAACGTCGCGACCAAGGCTGCCAAGGGGATTCGTGATTTGAGTTCGCGGCATCGGCTTTGTCTGACGGGTACGCCGCTTGAAAATCACCTGGGCGAGTTGTGGGCGCAGTTCGATTTCCTGCTGCCGGGATTCCTTGGCACGCAGAAAGATTTCACCAAACGCTGGCGCACGCCCATCGAAAAATACGAGGACCCGGTGCGCCGTGATTTGCTCGTGCGGCGGATCCGGCCATTCATGTTGCGTCGAAGGAAAGACGAAGTCGCAAAGGAATTGCCGCAGAAGACGACTATTGTTCGGACTGTATCGCTCGAGGGTTCGCAGCGGGATTTATACGAGACCGTGCGAATCGCGATGCAGGAAAAGGTGCGAATGGCGGTGGCCGATCAAGGTTTGGCGCGCAGCCATATCGTCGTGCTGGAGGCGTTGTTGAAGCTGCGTCAGGTTTGCTGCGATCCGTCGCTGGTGAAGCTCACGCGGGCGAAGCGCGTGGAGGAATCGGCGAAGCTTGATTTGCTGCTCGATATGCTGCCCGAGTTGCTTGAAGAAGGACGTCGCGTGCTGCTGTTTTCGCAGTTCACGGGGATGCTTGCGATCATCGCCGCCGCGCTCGATAAAGCCGGTTTGCCGTACGTGACGTTGACGGGCGATACACGTGATCGCGTGACGCCGGTGACGCGTTTTCAGGATGGCGAAGTGCCGCTGTTCCTGATCAGTTTGAAGGCGGGTGGAGTTGGGTTGAACCTGACCGCCGCCGATACCGTGATTCACTACGATCCGTGGTGGAATCCCGCGGCGGAGAATCAGGCGACGGACCGTGCGCATCGGTTGGGGCAGTTGAAGCCGGTGTTCGTGTACAAGTTGATCGTGGCGGGGAGTATTGAGGAGCGCATCGTGGCGATGCAGGACCGTAAGGCCGCTCTCGCCGATAGTATTCTGCGTGAGGACGCAGCGGCCGGGGCCAAGTTCTCGGCGGAGGATATTGAGGCGTTGCTGGCGCCGATGCCGCAGGGGTGATGTGTATTTTTTGGACGCTTTTTGGCGCCTTGGGCGGGGGGCGCGGGGTCGGAGTTGGTGCCGGGTTGCTGCTTTTTAGGCTACCGCGCGTTTCGTTCTAGCTGATCTCTTTCGCACTATTAGCCACTGTGCGTGGCGGCACTTCATTTCACGGGTTTTGCGCTAGCGCTCG
>NZ_CAXTGZ010000220.1:0-9082 GCF_964243625.1 uncultured Caballeronia sp. | reverse complement strand
ACAACAGGCCGCCGGAGCCGGCCGGCGCTTCACGCGCCATCGATATCATGCGCTCGAAGCTCAATGCGCCGGTTGCCGGCGAGACGCTCGCCAGCGCCTGTTTCAGCCATTCGAACGCGCCGCCGGCAGTCAACGTCACGCCCATCACATGCCATCGGCCCGGCGCGTTGCCGCACGAGATCTGCAACTGGCCGGTCGGGACCGGGCACGAGCGCATCCCGCCCGCGACGATCCCTGCCGTGCCGAGTGTCACGCCCAGCGGCCCGCTGTCGATGACGCCCATCGACGTGGTCTGGATCACCGAATCGCCGCCGCCGCCGAAGACCGGCGTGGCGGGCGGCAAGCCCCATCGCGCGGCAAGGTCGGGCAACAAGACGCCGGTCCTGTCCGATGACTCCACGACCTCAGGCAAGATGCTTTCCGGCAAGTCGAGCAAACGCATCAGCGGCCTGGACCACCTGCGGTTGCGGACATCGAAGAGTCCCGTGCCCGATGCATCCGATACATCCGTTACATGCTCGCCCGTCAGCCGCAGGCGCAGGTAATCCTTCGGGTTCAACATGCGACGCAAGCGCGCGAACAGCTCGGGTTCGTGCTCGCGCATCCACAGCAGCTTGCCCGCCGTGAAACCCGGCAGCATGCGGTTCTGTACGAGTTCGAGCAAGCCCTGCAGGCCGCCCGCCTTCGCGGTGATTTCGTCGCAATGGGGCGCCGCGCGCTGGTCGCACCAGAGGATCGCGGGACGCAGCACGTGGTCGTGTTTGTCGAGCGCGATCAGGCCGTGCATCTGGCCGCTCAACCCGATGCCTTGCACCGCGCGCCGGTCAGGCAAGCGCGCGAGCACTTCCGTCACGGCCTTGTCCGCCGCGCGCCACCAGTACTCGGGGTCCTGCTCGGCCCAGCCGGGCCGCAGGCTCATTACCGGGTAATCGCCGACCGCTTTCGCGGCCACCTGCCCGCGGCTGTCGACTGCGATCACCTTGCACGCCGAGGTGCCGATATCGATACCGAGAAGATAACGTTCCATCGACGTCCCCGTCATGCGCCGTGCCGAAGCCGCACGTGCTTGAGATGCAAGTAGCTTTCCATGCCTTCGTGGCCGTGTTCGTAGCCTGTGCCGCTTTGCTTGCGGCCACCGTAAGGCGCGTTCATGATGCCGGCATCGACATGATTGATTGACACGTTGCCGAAGTCGAGCCGCTTGCTCAGCGTGAAACTCTCCTTGATGTTTTCCGTGTATGCGTAGGCCGCAAGACCCGACGGCGTACCGTTGGCCTCGGCAATGGCGTCATCGAGCGAACGATACTGCGCCACGCCGATCACCGGCCCGAACGTTTCTTCGTGCATCACGAGCATCCCGGGCGTGCAGTCGGCAATGACCGTGGGCGCGTAGTACAAACCGCGCGTTGCGCCATCGGGACGTCCGCCGCCACAGAGAATTTGCGCACCATGCTCGCGCGCATCGGCGACGTGACGTTCGACCTTGGCCACGCCTGCGCGGGTTGTCATGGGACCGACATCGGCGTTCTCACGCAGGAGCCCGTCTGCGACCACGAGGCTGCGTGCGCCCGACGCCAGTTGATCGACAAAGCGTCCGTAGACCGACTCATGCACGTACGCACGATTGATCGAGATGCAGATCTGCCCGGCGTTGCGAAACGCGCGGCGCAAGGTGCCCGCAACCGCACGTTCTATATCAGCGTTCCCCGTCACGATCAGCGGACAGCTCCCGCCCAGTTCCAGCGAAAGCGGCGTGATCCCACGCACCGTCCGGTAGATGTCTTCTCCTGCAGCTTGCGAACCGGTGAACGCGACTTTATCGATGTCTGGATGGCCGACCAGCAAACGCCCTGTCTCGCGGGCGCCCATGACAAGGTTCGCCACGCCCGGCGGCAGACCCGCCTCGTCCAGGCATCGAAACAATTCCTGCGCGCTCGACGGTGTGTATTCCGACGGTTTCACGACAATCGTGCACCCCGCCGCCAGTGCCGCTGCGAGTTTCCATCCGATCAGCTCGACCGGATAGTTCCACGGCGCGATCGCCCCGACCACGCCCACGGGTTCCTTCTCGACGATGCTGATGAAGCCGTCGTCTTCGTTCGGAATCGTGCTGCCGAAGACGCGTACCGCTTCTTCCGCGTAGTAGTGAAACGCCTTCGCGAGTTTCTTTGCTTCGCCGCGCGCCTCGCCGAGCGGCTTGCCCATCTCTTCGGTGATCGCCGTGGCGATAAGGCGCTCGGCCAGCGTGACTTTATCGCCGATGGCATGCAGCAACTGCGAGCGCTCGAACGGGTTGGTCCATCGCCATGTTTGCCATGCTTTTTTGGCTGCGGCCACGGCTGCATCGACGACCGGAGCACGCGCGTCCGGGGCGCGGGCAATGATCTGTTCCGTACCCGGGTTCATCACGTCGAGCCATTCGATCTCGCCGCCATTGCCGAAGCGGCCGTCGATATACATCTCGCACTGTCTTGGATCGGTCATGTCTTTGAATGCCTGAAAAGTACTTTGAGCCGGCTCATTGCGCGACGAAGTTCACGCGAATGGCATCGACCGCCACGGCGATAAAGATCAGCACGCCGCCGATCATCTGCACATAAAACGACGGCACTGACGTAATAGCAAGCCCGACGTGGATCACCGTCAGCAACAGGACGCCGCCGAGAATGCCCGCTGCGCCGCCGCGTCCGCCGAACACGCTGACCCCGCCGATGATCGGCGCCGCGATTGCATAGAGCAGGAATCCTTCGCCCTGATCGGACGTGATCGCCATTTGCCACGCAGCCAGCAAGTAACCCGCGACGCCGGAAAGAAATCCCGACAACGTGAACGCGATGACCTTCACCCGGTTCACGCGGATACCGGCCGAGTTTGCCGCGAGCGCATTCCCGCCGGTCGCATAAAGGCTTCGGCCGAGCACGGTCTTGCGCAACAGGAAGCCCATGCCGATCAGCGCGACGAGAAACACAACCGGCATCACCGGCCAGTTGCCGATGGTGTACTGCCCGATCCAGATAAAGCTGTTGGGCATGTCCGAGATGGTATTGCCTTGCGTGACCGCCAAGAGCGAGCCTTGCAGCACGATCATCACGGCCAGCGTCTGGATCAGAGAGACCATCCGCAAGCGCGTGACACACAGGCCATTGAAGAAGCCGATCGCCGTTGCCGCCGCAATGCCGAGCGGCACGCCGATCGCCGGCGACATGCCGAGCCGGGTGCTGATGATCGCGCCGATTGCCGCTGAAAATCCCATGTTGCTTGCTATCGACAGGTCGATCTCGGCGACCATCAGCGGCAGCGATACTGCCAGCGCAAGCAACCCGAGCACGGTCGCCTGCACCAGCACGTTCTGCAGGTTCGAGACCGTGAAGAAGAACGGATTGAGCACGCCGAACACAATCACGAGCGCGGCAAGCCACAGCCACACCACGTTCTGGAACAGCCATTGCACGCTGTGTTTTGCGGGCCGCTTTGCCGCGGCGGGGGGCGCCGCCGGCGGAACGCTCGCGGAGATGTTGCTCCTGGGTTGCATGATCCGTCTCCTGAGTTTTAGTGTGTAAGTGCGCTGCTGGCGGCGCCGAATGCCGACTGCAGGATGGTGTCTTTATCGATGTCCGCACCGGTGTATTCCTGGCTCACCTCGCCATCCACGAACACGCAGACGCGGTCTACCATCCGGACCATTTCGTCCAGATCGCTCGTGATCACGATCACGCTCAGGCCTTCGCGCGTGAGGGCATCGATAATGCGATGAACCTCTTCCTTCACGCCTACGTCAATGCCGCGCGTGGGTTCGTCGAGGATCAGCAGTTTGGGTTCCGTGGCGAGCACGCGGCCCAGACACACCTTCTGCTGGTTGCCGCCGCTCAATGTGCCGAGCAGCACCTTCGGCGTCGCCGCCTTGACCCTGAGGTGTTCGAAGTAGCGCTTGACCACCGAGCGCTCGGCGGGGGCATCGATGACGCCAGCCTTGGAAACTTTCGCAAGACTCGACATGGTGATGTTCTGCGCGATGCTTTGCAGGCCGACGAGTCCATCGCGATGCCGGTCGTCGGACAGATACGCGATGCCGTTCGCGAACGCCGCTTGCGGATGATCGGGGAAATCCATCTCCCGATTGCCATGTCTGATGCGGCCGCGGCTCGCGCGATTGAGCCCGAACAGCGCGAGGCCAAACTCTTTCGCCCCTGACCCCGGCAAGCCCGCAAACCCCACGATCTCCCCAGGCTTGATGCTGAATGACTCTATATTGATGTTGCGTGCCTGAAGTCCGCTGACCTGCCATGCAGCTTCCCCTTGAATTTCACTTTCGCCGTGCGCCCGGTGGAACAACGGCACATCGCGGCCGATTACCAGCTCCGACAACGCATCCGAATCGATCCCGTCAAGATTGTCCATCTCCCCAGCAAGCCGCCCGTTGCGCAGCACGGTCACGCCGTCGCAGATGCTCAGGATCTCTTCGTTGTAGTGCGAGATGAACACAAAGCTCACACCCTGTGCCCTGAGGCTTCGCATGAAACCGAACAGATGATCGCGGTCCGCGAGCGTGAGCGCGGCGGTCGGTTCATCGAGGATCAGCAGCTTGCCGCCGCTGTACAGCGCACGAAGGATGTTCAGCTTGCGCTTGGCGACCGCCGAGAGTTCGCGCGCCGACATGCGCGGGTCGAGCCCCGTGCCTTCCAGCGCCTTGACCGCGTTCGCCATCAGCGCGCGCTGATCGACGGTCTTCGTGAAACCGCGCTTCACGGGCCAGTGACCGAGCATGAGGTTGTCGGCGACCGACATGGACTCGACGATCATCGGCTCCTGCGTGACGAGGAACACGCCGCGCGCTTCCATCTGCTTGACGTCAAAGCCCTGCACCTCTTCACCCGCAAATTCGATGCTGCCTTCCGTCGGCGATATCAAGCCTGAAATCAGCCCGACAAGCGTGGACTTCCCCGCGCCGTTTTCGCCGAGCAGGCCGTGAATCGTGCCGCGCCGGATGTTGACCGACACGTGATCGAGCGCGACGACCGCCTTGTAGCGCTTGACGATATCGCGGGTCCTGAGGATGTATTCCGTGCTGCTGGTATCTGCCATGTCCGACCATCCGGTTGCTGTTACCGGTCCGCGCCGTGACGCGGACCGGAAGACTGAACGTGCGCCAAGCGGCGGCCTAGCTGTAGCGCAGGCCCCATTCGTTGTAGGCGATGTTGCCCCACTGGCGCTTGTCCTTGACCGAGTTGCCATCGACTACGAAGGGCTGGATCACGAGGCTCGGACCTGTCACGGACTTCGTGATTTCCGCCTTCTCCCAGAAGTACTGGCTGTTCTGATACGGCCCGAGCGGTACGGGTTGGCCCTTCAATGAATACTTGTCTAGCATCTCGACCGTGATCTGCGCATAGGCGATCGGATCCTGCGATACGACCGCGTCCATGTAACCGTCGCCGATCCACTGGAGCGCAGCCGGTTCACCGTCGATATTCACGAAAATCACGTGGCCCTGCTCGCCGACTTTCTTCCACTTACCCTTTTGCTGCAGCGCGGTCACAATGCCGCGCGCGGGTGAGTCGCTTGGCGCATGCACGGCGTCGAGATCAGGATATTCCGAGAGCGTGGCGAGCGTCACTGACAGCATGTTCTTGAGCAGCCCTTCAGTCGGGCGGCTGATCAGCTTGATGTCCGGATACTTCTTGAAGGTCGCCTCGAGCCCTTCCTTGCGAAGACGCCATGCCACCGATTGCAGCGCGCCGTAGCAGTTGAGCACCGTGCCCTTGGCCGAACCGTTCTTCTTCTTGAGCGCCGCGACGATGGCTTCGGCCGCCATCACGCCGCCGGCGTAATTGTCGAAGTCGACGGTGATCGATACATCGCCGGCGAGCGCGGGGGTATCGATGATGCCGACCGGAATCTTCTTCATGTTGTACTTCTTGATCACGCTCGCGATAGCCTGGCTGTCGATCGGGTCCGCGATGATCGCAGCCGGGTTCTTGAGCAACAGGCTCTGCCATTGCTCGAGCTGGGTCGTGGTGCTGAAGTTTGCGTTGACCGCCTGGAACGTCCAGGCCTTCGCCTCGACCGCGCGCTTTACCGCCTCCTGTTGCGTCGCGAAGAAGTAGTAATCGAGGCTCTTGTTGCTGAAAGGCACGAGCGGCTTTTGCTGCGCGAGCGCCAGTGGCGAAAGGGAAAGCGCGCCTGCGGTCGCGGCCATGTCGACCAGGAACTTGCGGCGGGAAACCGGTTTTGAAGCAGATTGTGAAGCTGACTCTGATGCGAAGGCCTTTGAATCATCATCCATGGCTTGTCTCCTCTCATGGCAATACAGGCGATTTCTGCTTTTCGACAGTCTGCGTCGGTCGCCGAAGTTGTAGTGAACAACAATTTGAGCCGTAGTATTACGACGCAATGTAAAGGACTGAACGGTGGATCACAATCTAGGGTTTACGTGATTCAAATACTTGTTTAAGTGCAATAAATTTGCTGCGGCGCGGCGATTTACTTACTCAAAGCGTAAAAATTACGATATCAATACACGCATTATCGGTTGAAAAATGCGTTGTTCACGTAGCAACACTACTTTTCGATACGAAATTAACAAAAATCGCACCGTTAGACTGGTTACCCGCGCCGCATTGCCCGCAGCCTGCCGCGTAGCGCCATCCCACTACAATGTTTTCCTGCGCTTCGGCTCACTTAAAGCCGATATGACAAAACAGGTACGAGGACAAACGCATGACACAGCTTTTCGATCTGAGTAACCGCACCGCGCTTGTCACCGGTTCGGCGCGTGGCATTGGCTTCGCGCTCGCTGAAGGACTCGCGAATGCGGGCGCTGCGGTGATCATCAACGGAACGAGACCCGATACCGTCGACGAAGCGGTCTCGCGCCTCGTAAGCAACGGCTTGAAAGCGCAAGGCCGTGCGTTCGATGTCACGAACGAACAAGCCGTCAAGGATGCGTTCACGCACTGGGACGAACATGGCGTGCAGATCGATATCGTCATCAACAATGCAGGCATTCAATTTCGAAAGCCGCTTATCGAGCTTGAGCTGGGCGACTGGCAACGCGTGATCGATACCAACCTCACGAGCGCGTTCATCGTGTCCAAGGAAGCGGCGAAGCGCATGATCGCGCGCGGGAATGGCGGCAAGATCGTGAACATCGGATCGCTCACGAGCGAAGGCGCGCGCGCGACCGTGGGCGCCTACACCGCCGCGAAGGGTGGCATCAAGATGCTGACGCGCGCGATGAGCGCGGAATGGGCGGCATCGAATATCCAGGCGAACGCGATTGGCCCGGGGTACATCCTCACCGACATGAACAAGCCGCTGGTCGAGAATCCCACCTTCGATGCATGGGTGAAAAGCAGCAACCCGTCTCAGCGCTGGGGCACGCCGGAGGAACTTGTCGGCACGGCTGTGTTCCTGTCGTCGGCGGCGTCGAGTTATGTGAACGGGCAGATCATCTACGTCGATGGCGGGTGGCTTGCCGTGCTTTGAAGCCTGACGGGCGGGTTCAAAAAAAACCGGCGTTCGTTCGTTTAAGTAGCGCACGTGGATACTTCGCATAAATAATCCTGTTGCCATAACGAATTCAACCCACATAATCGCCAATACGACCGCTTCAGTCAGACCGCATCCAAGCCACTCGACAAAGCAGGCCCGCGACATGGAGATGCCATGAGGTTTCTGGTGGCCGATGACCACGAACTGATCCGGCAAGGCGTGAAATCGCTGCTGCGCGGGCTCGACCCCGACGCCCAGTTCGACGAAGCCGATAGCTGGGAAACGCTCGCTGCCGCTGCGAGGCCGGAAGCGAACCACGACCTCGCGATAGTCGACCTGCACATGGCCGGCATGGAAGGTGCAGCGTCGCTGCAAACGCTGCTGAAGGCGAATCCGGCACTGCCGCTGGTGGTGTTGTCGGCGGAGGAGTCAGCCGACGAAATGCGTGCGGTGCTTGCCGCCGG
This sequence comes from uncultured Caballeronia sp., assembly GCF_964243625.1. Lineage (NCBI taxonomy): Bacteria > Pseudomonadati > Pseudomonadota > Betaproteobacteria > Burkholderiales > Burkholderiaceae > Caballeronia > uncultured Caballeronia sp. The sequence goes on along the minus strand of NZ_CAXTGZ010000220.1, from coordinate 1,127 downwards.
AGCACTCGGTTTCGTGCCGAAACGCGAACCCGCAAGCGTGATGCTCAAGGCAATCGAGCTCGTGCTTCTCGGCGGCGCCTACGTTCCCATTGAAGCGCTGAGTCTGCTCGGACCCGGGCAGGCCCCTGCGCCCGTTGCCGAACGTTCCGGGGGGGCTGTCGTGGAGGCGTTGCCGGTTGGTATCCAGCCGCATCATCGGCATCTGATGGAAAACCTGTCGCCACGCCAGCAGGAAATCATGCGGCTCGTGTACCGCGGCTGGACCAACAAGATGATCGCGCGGGAACTCGGTGTCGCCGAGGGAACGGTCAAGGTGCATCTGTCGGTCATGTTCCGGGCGCTATGCGTGCACAACCGGTCAGCGGCGATCGCACTGATTGGCGGCTGGCTTGAAACCGGCCGCACGCTCTAATCACGATGCCGGCGGCTGGCGCTCCAGCGCCGCGTTGCGTTCGCCTTGCTGCCAGAGGGCGTCGAGCGTGCGGCGCAAGCGGGCCGGCGTCACCGGCTTGTGCAGCACGGGAATGCCTTGTGCGGCAAGCGTGCTGAGTTCGGACGACGCCATGTCGCCCGTGATCATCAGCGTGACAATGTCGCCATCGCCCCGCTCCCACAACGCCTGCCGCACCGCGCGAACAGCCTGCGCGCCGGTTCGGTGATTGCCGAGCTGGTAATCGCAAAGCAGCGCATCGGGAACGAAATCGTCTTCAACGGCTTGCACCGCAGCGCGCTCGTCCCGCACGCTGCGCACGGTGCAACCCCAGCGGCCAAGCAGGCGTTCGAGTGCGGCAAGAATGGCGGGATCATCGTCGATGCAAAGAATCCGCCTTCCCGCAGCCGTTGGCCCGGTCAATGCCACATCACTGAGCCTTGCGGTGATCGTGATCAGGTCCGGGTCGCCGCGCTTGACCGGCACGCCGACTGTCGTGCCGCGTCCCGGTGAGGAGCGCAACGTGACATCGCCGCCAAGCAGTTTCACCAATCGTCTGACAGTAGGCAAGCCGAGCCCGTGTCCCTGTCGCGGTTTTTCATCAGGCAGCCTCGCCTGATAAAACTCTTCGAACACGAGTTCGTGTTCTTCCGGCGCAATGCCAATCCCCGAATCACGTACCTCGATCCGTCCACTT
>NZ_CAXTGZ010000219.1:0-9113 GCF_964243625.1 uncultured Caballeronia sp. | reverse complement strand
CATCAGGACCGTACGAGTGTCACCATCATAAGATCCAGGGAGCGCGCCATGACCGATCTCACCTCGTCTCGAAACCCATTGCGCGCGCAGACGCCGCAACCGCCTGATCCGCCGTTCACACCGGAACCGCCTCCGCCGTCCCCGCAGGAACCGCCGGACACCGTTCCCGATCCGACCCGCGAGCCGCCGTCACCGCCTAGCCAGCCGATAGGCGATCCACCGCCGGGACCGAACGAAACACCGCACATGTCCAGCACGTTTCATTGATACGACGCGGCGCCGAATTGCTTGAAGGATTTTCCAACACGCTGTAGGCATTACAACGCACGAGGTAACAATGACCTCGTTAGTATTTTATCCAAGGTCATTAATTCTGCTTTTTTAGCGACTCGCCGCCGACTTAACGCTCCGACGGCCTTCTTCCTGGAGGCATCCATGAGACATCCCGCACTGCGCCGTTCCGCGCGTCATACGTCTCGCCGTGAGGCACGCGCCGACTCACTCAAATCAGCAATGCCGCCAGAGCCTGAGGTTCCGGCGCCGAATGCGACGACCGACCAGACGCCACACGATCCCGCCGGACAGAACCGGCCAGCGCCGGGAACGCCGCCTGACGGCGATCACAATCAGGGCGGGGTACGCAAGGAAGGCATCGACTATCAGCGCGATCTGGGCTCGGAACAGGACGCCTGAGAGCGATAAGCAAGGCGTGTCGAGCGCGCTGGCCTCCCACCAAAATCTTCTGCGCTACACGCCCTTGCCGCGTGTTTTCGTTCGTTTGTCACATTTATACACAATTTTTATTTTCCAGATTGTAAAAACGGCACGTGTCTTGCATTGCTATTCCGATCAATTCGAACGAGCAACGACAACTGATGAGGTAAAGCTGTAATGAGCAGATTGATCGTGGTATCGAATCGCGTCGCGCCGATCCAGGAAGGCAAGCCTGCTGCAGGCGGCCTGGCGATCGGCGTGCTGGACGCGCTGAAGGAGACAGGCGGTGTGTGGTTCGGCTGGAGCGGCGAGATTGTCGGGGAAGCATCGGCGCCAGTGGTGGAGAAGCGCGGCAACGTCACGTATGCGACCGTCGGACTGACGCGGCGCGATTATGACCAGTACTACCGCGGCTTCTCGAACGCGACCCTATGGCCGACTTTTCATTATCGGAATGACCTGTCGCGGTTCGATCGCGAGGAATACGCCGGTTACGCCCGGGTCAATGCAAACCTTGCACTGCAATTGAAACCGCTGCTCGAACCCGATGACATCATCTGGGTCCACGACTATCACCTCCTGCCGTTCGCGCAGGAATGCCGCGCAGCCGGCATCAAGAATCCAATTGGTTTTTTCCTCCACATCCCGTTTCCAGTCCCTGAAGTCCTCCGCACCGTGCCGCCGCACGAAGAGCTGATCAAGGCGATGTGCAGCTATGACATCGTCGGATTCCAGACCGAGGCGGACAAGCAGTCGTTTGTGGATTACGTCGAACGCGGCCACCTCGGGCATCTCAGCGAAGACGGCATGTTGCAGGCGCATGGGCACATGTTGAAGGTCGGCGCGTATCCGATCGGCATTTATCCGGATGCGATCGCGAAGATCGCCGAGCAATTTTCCAATCGCAAGCCGGTCAAGAGCCTGCGCGACAGCCTGCGCGGCCGCAAGCTGATCATGAGCGTGGATCTTCTGGACTATTCGAAGGGGCTGGCGGAGCGATTCCAGGCCTTTGAGCGCCTGCTGCTTCATGCGCCGGGTTGGCATGGACGGGTATCGATGGTGCAGATCGCGCCGCCTACGCGCTCCGACGTGCAGACCTATCAGCGCATCCGGCAGAATCTCGAAGGCGAAGCGGGGCGGATCAACGGCCGCTTTGCACAACTCGACTGGACGCCGATTCAGTACCTGAACCGCAAGTACGACCGGAACTTGCTGATGGCGCTGTTCCGTCTGTCGCAAGTGGGATATGTGACGCCATTGCGCGACGGCATGAATCTCGTTGCAAAGGAATACGTGGCATCGCAAGACCCCGCCGACCCGGGCGCACTCGTGTTGTCGCAGTTTGCCGGCGCGGCCGACCAGCTGCCGGGCGCGCTCGTGGTCAACCCGTTCGACCTGTCGCAGATGTCGGAAGCGCTGGAACGGGCGTTATCGATGCCGCTCGCCGAGCGTCAATCCCGTCACACCGACATGATGGCGCCGTTGCGCGAGAACAATCTTTCCGTCTGGCGCGACTCCTTCTTGCAGGATTTGCGCAGTGTGGCGACGGCTGCATCGGTGACGAAGAAAACGGTGCGCCAGGTTTCCGAAGCTAAGCGACCGGCGCGCGTATCGAGTTGAATGGCTTGCTCTTTCGGTGAAGCCCCGCGCCTGTTCATCCGGCGCGGGGTTTTTTATTTGCGGTCGGCGTGCACGCGGAACGGCTTTTGCGTCGATGCATACACGCAATCAGGAGGTCATCATGAGTGGAAGCACTTTGGATCCGGACGAAGAAGGTGGTGTGGAAGTTGGGAAGGGCCATGGAACCGGCGCATTGGGGCCGAGCGATTCCTCGGATAGCGGATCGGATGTGCAAGGCGAAAAGCGGTATCCAGGTGATATCGAAGACGAACTCGATCAGCATGCGATCGGCCAGTCCGCAGCGGAGCTGAACAGCGACACGGATCGAAACGGAACGGGCGAGATGGCATCGGCGGACGGGGACAACAACCTCGAACTCGATTCGGACATCCTGCCTGACGAGGTCGAAGACGAAACCCGTGGAATCGACGATGAAACCGCCGACCCGGCCAACGACGAGGAAGAAGAGCCGTAATTTCCGCGGTTCCATGGAAAACGGCGCGCCCCGAGGGTGCGCCGTTTTTCTTTGTGCCTGTTAATCAGCGTTGTCAGGCAAAGCCCGAACGACCGCCCAGCGACGATTACGCGCTACCATCGCGGAAAAAGAACATCTGCGGGAGCGCGCGTTTGACCACGGCAACCACCAAACCGAAAGAACGAAGGCTGAAATTCTTCTGGTCCTGGATCCAGGAGCCGATCGTCCAATGGTCGCAGGATCATTGCGTCATGTTTTCTGCGGCCGTCGCATTCTTCGCGGCGTTTTCGCTTGCGCCATCGCTTGTCATCATCATCGCGGTCGCGAGTATTTTCTTTGGCGCGGACGCGGTGCAAGGGCGCCTGTTTGGCGAGATCGCGGGTGTCGTGGGCGCGGACGCGGCGCATGGCCTGGAAGCGATCGTCGCAAACGCGTGGCACGCGGATATCGCCACGCGTACAGCGATTCTTTCCGGCGTGGGCGTGCTAGTCGGGGCATCGGCGACATTTTCATCGCTGCATACGGCGCTCAACGTGATCTGGCCGGCACCCGTGTCAAGCACACGCGACAGCATTCTCGCCATCTTGCGCGTGCGGGCGATCTCGTTCGCGTTCGTGGTCGGCGCGGGTTTGCTGATCGTGGCGCTCCTCATACTCGATGCCGCCGTGGTCCTCGTCGGACAGTGGGTGCTCGGTACGAGCGGTCCATCGTTCCTGATTGCGGCGGTTGCTCAACGCGCAATTTCGCTTTTCATGATGATGCTGGCGTTTGCGGTGCTGCTGAAATTCCTGCCGAGCTCGCGCATGCAGTGGCGTGACGCGGCGCTGGGCGCCTCGGCGGCGGCGTTGCTTTTTGAGTGCGGCAAACGCCTCTTTGCGTTCTACCTGCAACACGCGGGCATGACCAACACGTTCGGCGCGGCGGGGTCGCTCGCGATCATCCTGATGTGGCTGTACTATTCGGCGGCGGTGTTCCTGCTCGGCGCGGAAGTATCGGCAACGGCAGGACGCAGGCGCAGGCAACACGTTTCCGGCTGGCGATAAAAAACGCCCTTGAATTATTTCAAAGGCGTTGGGTTCAGACCGGGAAAACCAGATTATGCGCGACGCAATTCGGCCGGCGGCACCTTCATCAGGTGGCGATACTTCGCCACTGTCCGGCGCGCAACGATCACACCCTGATCCGCGAGCATCTTCGCGAGGCTGACATCGGAAAGGGGTTCGCTGCTGCTCTCCTTCGCGATCATTTCTTTCAGCAACGCGCGCACGGCAGCGGCCGAACACGTACCGCCGCTTTCCGTGCTCAACTCGCGCGGGAAGAAATGCTTGAACTCGAAAATGCCGCGCGGCGTCGACATATATTTGTTACCCGTCGCGCGTGAAATGGTCGATTCGTGGAGTTCGAGCTCATCGGCGACATCGCGCAGGACGAGCGGCTTGAGTGCGATTTCGCCGTAGTCGAAGAACGCCTTCTGATGTGAAACGATGCACTCCGCCACGCGCTGAATGGTCGTGAAGCGCTGCTGTGCGTTGCGGATCAGCCAGCGTGCTTCCTGCAGTTGCTGGGCGAGCGGTGAACGGCTTGCACCAGCCGATTGCGCGAACAGCTCGGCATACATGCGGTGGATACGGGCGCGCGGAAGAACCGCCGGGTTGATCGTCACGACCCAGTTCTTTTTGACCTGGCGCACGATCACATCGGGAACGACGTAGTTGTCTTCTGCTGCACCATAGTTCGAACCTGGCTTCGGATCGAGCTTGCGCACGAGCGCACAAGCCACGCGCAGTTCGTCCGCGCTGCAGCCGATCTTCTTTTGCAACTCGGCTTGCTCACGGCGTGCGAGCCGTTCCAGATGATGCATCACGATCTCGATCGCAACGGCACGTCCCGGCGTATCCGCGTCGAGTGCATCGAGTTGCAGACGCAGGCATTCGGACAACGTGCGTGCGCCGACACCGGGTTTATCGAGCGATTGCACGAGCTTCAGCGCGATGTTCAATTCGGCTTCTGACAATGCCGGTTCGATATCGACGAGCTCGGACAACTCCTGCAAATCCTGACGCAAATAACCGTCGTCATCGAGTGCTTCGATGATCAGTTGCGCCACCGCGCGGTCGCGATCGTTGATTGGATAAAGCCGCAGGGTGTCGTGAAGCGTTTCATGCAAAGACGGTTCGATGCGAACCCAATCCGCGGGATCGGATCCGTCTCCATCGCCGTTGTTGCGTGTCGATGTACGGCCAAACGGATCGGAGGAGAACTCGCTCATGGAGTCCTCGTGCGACTGCGAATCGCTGCTGTCCGAACCATCGTTGCTGCTCTCGGCGGCCATGGGTGCGTCGACCGGTGCGGTGGCTTCGCCGAGGGAGGGCGTCTCGCTCAGGGAGCTGCCGTTGTCGGTGGAAAGCGCGTTGTCTTCCGCTTGCGTCTCGTCGTACTCGAGGAAGGGATTGGTATCGAGCGCGTTGCGCAATTCCTGCTGAAACTCGAGCGACGAAAGCTGCAGCAGACGAACCGATTGCTGGAGGCGCGGCGTGAGCGCAAGACTTTGTTTGGTACGTAGTTCGAGGGAAGGCGGCATTGCGTGTTGTTCCTCAATGTTGGATCTTTCGTGCGTCCTCTAGGAGCAACACTCGTGCCATGCGAGTGATCGCCATCATGCAACGTGCGTGAGTGCACGATCCGAAAGAGATTTTTCGCATGGATGTTGCCCGTCTTATTCTTGTTCAGGGACTAATTCGCGCACTTTTTACACGCTCATCGGCAAAGCGCGGTGGTCCTGAAGACTGAGAGGGCGTGGCTGCCGGGACGCAAACATCACACGTATGAATCGTGCGGTGCGCATTGATGCATGGGGTTTTCAGGGTTTAGTCCGGGTCACATTTGCCGATCGCCGCAAGCGTCCCGGCACGCTACTTGCGGTGCTTATCACGCTACCGGTAGTGCTTTGGCATAGCCGGTATGAACCGAGCAGGTTAGTGCAGCAAGAAGCTGCGGCCGTACGAGGCGGCCTGCGATCAATCGGGACAGCGGACTCCGCCGTCCTCTTAATTCGATAAGAAGGAGAATCTCTATGAAGTCGACCCAATTCCTGAAAGCAGCCGGTGGTATCGCGTGCGTCGTGTTTGCGCTGAATGTCAACGCACAGACCGCTACGCATGCAACAGGTGCTTCCACGTCGATCGGCACGAAGGTCGATGACTCTGCAATCACGACGAAGGTCAAGGCCGAGTTGCTGGGCGCGAAGAACGTCAAGTCCACGCATATCCACGTGAAGACGCGTGCGGGCGTTGTTTCGCTGACGGGCACGGTGCCGACGGCCGATGACAAGAGCGGCGCTGAAGAAGTCGTGGCGAAGGTCGACGGTGTCGACTCGGTCAAGAACCATTTGAAGGTCGTTCAATAAGACTCACTGAGAGATGCGGGCGGGCTGAGAGCCGTCCGCCTCTTTTCTGGTTTTATCGAAAAATTTTTCACGCTGGACACAATTGATCAGAAGTACGAATAAGTAACTCAACGTCCGGGCGCACAGGTTTTACTGTAGACGTCCGGCTTACAAGGAACTGGAGATGACCATGAAGAACACTAAAAAGTTTGCTTTGCTCGGCGCGCTCGCTTTTGCATTGGCAGGCCCCGCGATGGCTCAATCGGGCGGGGGTGCGGCGGGCGCGGGTGGAGCGGGTGGCGGTAATTCGGGCGGTCCGAATGCCGCGCCGGGAGACCCGACAACGGCCGCTCCGGACGGAACGATGAAGATGCACAAGAAGGGCATGGGCGGGACGACGCTGCACCAGCAGGACAAGAAGTCGCGTCTGCACGGCGCGTCGGCGGCTGCCGCGGCGTCCGCCATGGGCACGAACGACAAGGGCGCGCCGCACTGATTGATTGCTTTGAGTTTGCAGCACCAAACCCGCCCTTGCCGGCGGGTTTTTTGTTGGCTGATTCGTTTCACCGAACGCCAATAAAAAAAGCCGCTGCGCTTTCAAGCGCAGCGGCTTTCGCCGTACATCACAACAAGCTTGAATTACGACTTCGCAGCCGCTGCGTACTGGTTGCGGAGATCGCGTATGCGATCGTGGTTCTGGATCACACCCTGGTACTGGCGTTCGACGACCGCGCGAACATCGGCGGGTAGTTCCTTGTCCAGCGCCTCGCGATAATTCTTTTTCGCGACGTCTTCACCGCGCTCGCATTCGTCAAGGATTGCGTGGTCCGTGCGGTGGCTCATAGCCGCCTTCACGTCCACCCATCCGCGATGCAGAGCGCCACCCACGGTACCGCCCGTTTCCGGCTTGCCGCCAAGTCCTTGAACCACACCTTGAAGCTCCGTCGCGCCGCGTGCGCAGTCGTCTGCGCGGCCGGCGAACAGTTGCTTGAGCGATGCGTCCTTCGTGTCTTCTGCTGCCTTCCTGAAGCCCTTTTCGCCGTCTTTCGACGTTTCGATCAGATCGTTGAGTACCGAGACGATGTTCGTGCTCATATGAACCTCCTGTGAGTTATCGAAGATGGCCCGCGGCCGGGTTTGCAAGGATGGTTCTGCAATTTCCCATCGGACCGTGGTCTTTGTACAGTCGCAACGGGCGTGCCTGAACAAAGTGCCGAGGTAGAAAAAGAAAGGCCGCCAGCGGTGCATACACTCGCGGCGGCCCGTGAAACCAAACGCACGTTTCTATGCGCGCCGTTCAGCGAATTCCTGCACCGGTTCGGGCGGCTTGACCGGGTCGAAGTCCGCCCAGCGTCCGTTCCTCCATTGCCCCGAAGCGCGTTCGACTTCCATGCCGCCGGCATCGCGAAGGATCGATGCGGCTTCACTCTGCTGCTCAGGCGAGCAGTGCACCGCTACCAGTACGCCGGACTGGCGTGCGTCGATTGCATTGGCCGAGCCGTGGTTATCGGAACTTGTTTCATCTTGCGGCGCGCGTTTGCCTGATTTGGCGTGAGACATGGCGCCGGCCAGCGAACCCACATAAGCGCCCACGCCTGCTGCGACGACCGCAGCGAGCCACGGGGCCTTGAACACGAGGAAGATGGCCGCGCCGATGATCGCGCCGATCACGGCACCGATCGTGACACCTTTACCCGCACCCTTCGATGAATCCTTCGCGCCGGCATTTGCGTTGTGGTCTCCTCCGGTGTTCAGCCGCGAGTGTTGTCCGCTTGGGGACACGTAGAAAAGCGTGACGTCTTCCTCAACGAAACCGCGCGTGAACAAGCGCTGTGCCGCGGCCTCGGCTTTTGGAAACGTCTGAAATCGTCCAGCGATGATCAGCGACATAAGGACCTCCAGAAAACGTTGAATCGGATCAAATCGAACATGCGCAACTACATGCGATGCAAACCGTCATTCGGGCTCCATGCCCGCGACGCGAAACAAGCCGCTACGCAGCACGACACTGTCACCGCCGTTGCGATCGAGCGCTTCCGCACACACCGAACGAATCCGGGCGCGGCCCTGTTCGTACGCATTCATGAGGTCTTCCTCTCTCGCGGAAGCGGCGCCGAAGTGATCTTCGAGCGCCTCTGCAGAAATGGAACACACCACGGGGTCGGAGTCGACCAACGCCGTGAAGTGCAGCGCAAAATCATCACCGTCGTAGACGGGGGAGTCGTCGGCAAACTGGATGTGCATGGTCGAATCCTCATAGGCCGGCCGGGGATGCTGATCGTGCAGAACAAACCTTCCCGGAACGGCGGTCATGATGCGATGCCCTTCAATTTGGCGAGTTGCTGCGCCATGGCGTAGTGGTGCTTGATGATCGGCAGCGCCTTGGCCGCCGTGTTCTTGAGCAGTGCGTCGTTGCCCTTCATGCTTTCCGTGCTGAATACCGTGATCGCCTTCTGATGCCCGTTCAACGCGACCTGCTGGATATAAGCTTTATCGAACGCGGCGCCGTGCAGCGTCTCCAGGCTTCCCGTCACCGATGCATCGGCGCTCGGCGCCTCCGTGATGCCGTGATGCATGGCTGCGGCATCGAGGTAACGCGAGAGACGTGTGTGATCCGCGACCATCCGCTGAGCGAAGGCTTTTACTTGTGTATCGGACGAATTCGACAGCGCCAGTTTGCTGGCCGCGATTTCGGTGGCACCCGCGGTGCCGGCATCCTGAACGAATTGTTGGTCGATGGTCGACAGTTTGTCTTTCGCTGAGCTTGACGAAGCCGCCGACACCGGCGATGCACCACTCGCTGCGGGCGCTGCCTGGCTGTCCGAACCCGGACGGGCCGGCGCAACGGAGTTCCCGTTTTGTGCATAAGCCGCCAAGGGAACGCTCAGCGCCATTCCTATGAGCAGTGCGTGCCGCGTC
>NZ_CAXTGZ010000218.1:0-9123 GCF_964243625.1 uncultured Caballeronia sp. | reverse complement strand
GTGGGTCGACTACGACCGCATCTCGCGCAACGTGCCGTGTCTTTGCAAGGCGGCGCCCGCGACCGACAAGTACCACATCGAGGACGTGCATCGCGCGGGGGGGATTCCCGGCATTCTCGGCGAGCTCGCACGCGCCGGGCTGCTCGACCTCTCGTGCGGCAACGTGCATAGCGGGACGCTTGGCGACGCGATTGCGAAGTGGGACATCGCGGGCGGTGCGGGCGAAGAAGCGCAGAAGTTTTTCCGCGCGGCGCCTGGCGGCATTCCGACGACCGTAGCGTTCAGCCAGGAAGCGACCTTCGCCTCACTCGATACCGATCGCAAGACCGGCTGTATCCGCAGCAAGCAGGACGCGTATTCGAAGGACGGCGGCCTCGCCGTGCTGTACGGCAATCTGGCGGAGAAGGGGTGTATCGTCAAGACGGCGGGCGTCGATGAATCGCAATGGCTGTTCTCGGGTCGCGCACGCGTGTTCGAGAGCCAGGATGACGCCGTCGAAGCCATCCTGGGCGACCAGGTCGTGGCGGGTGACGTAGTCGTGATCCGTTACGAAGGTCCGAAGGGCGGTCCGGGCATGCAGGAAATGCTCTACCCCACGTCGTACCTGAAGTCGAAGGGCCTGGGCAAGAGCTGCGCGCTCTTCACCGATGGCCGGTTCTCCGGCGGTTCGTCGGGGCTCGTGATCGGGCATGCATCGCCGGAAGCGGCCGAAGGTGGCACGATCGGGCTGGTGGAAGAGGGCGATGTGATCGAGATCGATATCCCGAATCGCAAGATGCATCTGGCGGTACCAGATGCGGAACTGGCGCGCCGTCGCGAAGTCATGGAAGCACGCGGTGACAAGGCTTGGATGCCGGTGAATCGCGAGCGCGTGGTGTCGCTCGCGTTGCAGGCGTACGCGGCGCTTGCAACATCGGCCGATCGTGGTGCCGTGCGCGATCTGTCGCAACTCAAGCGCAAGTAAGCGCCGTCAGGGCTCCGTTGCGTGAAGACATTGGAGCCCGGCAATCGGAGCCCGAAGCCCGGCGCAAACATTCGAGGGCGGCTTAAGCCACCCGCCGTCCTTCGACCGGATAGCCGGGATCGGTGTATCCCGGCGTCGATGTGTGTCCAGGCGGCACAAGACTGTCCACGAACGCCTCATCCCGGGCATCGAGCTTCAGGGTGAGCGCGTCCATGTAGCTGTCCCAGTGCGCTTCGGTGCGCGGCCCCGCGATCGTGGAACTGACGATCTTGTTGTTCAGCACCCAGGCGAGCGCGAAGGCGATCGAATTCGTGCCGCGCTCGGCCGCATGAGCAGCGAGTTTCTGCGCGATTTCCAGCGACTCCGGCCGGAACTCGGTCTGGTGAATACGCTTGTCGCCGCGACCGGCACGGGAATCGTCCGGCGGCGCGGAATCCGCCTTGTACTTGCCGGTCAGCACACCGCGAGCGAGCGGGCTGTATGGCACGACACCCACCCCGTAATGCGCGGCGGCCGGAAATTGTTCGACCTCGGCCGTGCGATCCACCATGTTGTACAGCGGCTCGCTCGCGACCGGCCGGTCGATGCCGAGCTGATCCGCGAGACGAACGATCTCGGCGATCCGCCAGCCCTTGAAATTCGATAAACCGAAATAACGCACTTTCCCCTGGCGGATCAGGTCGCCGATGGCGCGCACGCCTTCTTCCAGCGGCGCGTCGAGCAGGGCGCGATGAAAGTAAAGGATATCGATGTAGTCCGTGTCGAGACGCTTGAGGCTCGCCTCAACGGACTGGATGATCCACTTGCGCGACTGGCCTTGTTCGTTGGGACCTTGCTGTGTCGGGTAGCCGAACTTCGTCGCCACGACCCAATTGTCGCGCTTGCCGGCTATCGCGCGACCGACCACCTCTTCGGAGCGTCCGGCATGATAGACATCGGCGGTATCGATGAAGTTGATTCCCTGGTCGAATGCTTTGCTGATGATGCGTTTGGACGCCGGTTCGTCAGTCTCGCCACCGAACATCATTGCTCCGAGGCAGAGCGGTGAAACTTTAAGGGCACTTCGCCCCAGATAACGATAGTCCATGGGTCTCTCCGAATGAGTGGTTCATTGGAGATGATAAAGAGAGACATTTAATCGATAAAGGCCCATAAACGGCATGCCCTCATGAACGTGGTTCATGAATGGACGGTCGACATTCATTTGCTGTGACGCAGGGCGTCGATGATCAACGACATCGCACGCGAGGACTGGCGGCGGCTTGCGTAATAAGCATGCAAGCCGGGGAACGTAGGACTCCAGTCCTCCAGCACCCATTGAAGACGGCCGGCTGCGATGTGGGGTTGCACGATATCGGCAGGAAGGTACGCCAGGCCGTAACCGGCTAACGCGGCGTCGAGCATCTGATAGGTTCCGTTGAACGCGAGTTGACCTTCAACACGCACCTGGACCTCGCGCGCCCCTTTTTTAAGCTCCCATGCGTAGAACGAACCATGCGTGGGCAACCGCAGGTTGATGCAGTCATGCGCAGTCAGGTCCTGGGGTTTTGCAGGCGGCTTGCGGTTTTTCAGGTACGCGGGAGAACCGACGATCCCCATGCGCATGTCCGGCGCAATGCGCACGGCGATCATGTCCTTGGCGACCTGATTGCCGTTGCGGATACCAATGTCGTAACGATCCGCGACGATATCGGACAGACCGTAGTCGGTGATGATCTCGACCTTGATATCCGGATACTTCTTCAGAACCTTCGACAGCTTCGGCCAGAGCACCGTGCGGGTCGAGTGATCGGTCGCCGTGATGCGGATGGTTCCTGCCGGCTTGTCTCTGAGTTCCGTGACCGCTTTCAATTCGGTCTCGATCTCGTCGAATCGCGGCGCGACGGTATTGAGCAGCCGTTCTCCCGCTTCGGTCGGCGAAACGCTGCGGGTCGTCCGAGTGAGCAGCCGGACGCCGAGCCGCGTTTCCAGCGCTCTGATCGTATGGCTGAGCGCCGATTGCGACACGCCCATTTGAGCCGCCGCTTTAGTGAAGCTCTGCGCGCGCGCGACAGTGATGAAGGCGAGCAGGTCATTGAAATTTTCACGGGGCATTGATGAATCCGGCTCATGGGTGTCTGCGGATTCTACCGGCTAGTCATGATCGACGGCGGCCGCATCACTTGAAGGTTTGATAGGAAACGCGGCGGGTGAAAAGATACGTCAAAGCCCCAAAAAAACCGCCCCGGCCGCAACGACCAGGCACGCCAGCCAGCGCTTCACACTGACCGTTTCGCGCAAAAACACACGCCCTATCAGCACCGCGAACACCACGCTGGTCTCGCGCAACGCCGATACCGCGCCCATGGCGCCCGACTGCATCGCCCAGATCACGATGCCGTACGCCGCGATCGACACAAGGCCGCCCCCGATCGATGACACGACCGCCGCTGTCGCATCGCGTACTGGTGCCCAGAGTGCCGTGACCCCGCGCATCGCGATGAACAGCACGGGCATCAGCCAGTAGAACAGGAACATCCACACGGTGTAGGTGAGTGGCTCGCCGCTGGACGAGCGCACGCCGATACCATCGACCACCGTATAAAGCGCGATTGTTGCGCCGGTCATCAGCGCGTCCAGCACGCCCGCCCGCGAAACTTTCCCGCCTTCCAGCGCAAGCGCGATGATCCCGCTTGAGATCAATACGACCCCGAACACGTGCAGCGGCCCGATCGCCTCATGCGCGAACAGCGCCGCGCCGAGCGTCACGAGCAACGGCGACGAGCCGCGCGCAATCGGATACGCCTCGCCCAGGTCGCTGCGCCGGTACGCGCGCACGAGGCTCATGTTGTAGGCAACATGCAGGAACCCCGACGTCACGAGGTAGGGCCAAGCCGCCCGGACCGGCCAGGGCACGAACAGGATGACGACGCTTGAGACGACCGCGATCGAGATGCTCATCCATGTCATGGACAGGAAGCGGTCGTGGTTGCCGTGAAGCATCGCGTTCCAGCTCGCATGAAGCACGGCAGCAACGAGGACAAGACCACCGGTATAGCTGAGCATTGCGGACTGGACGCCAGAAAGGGTTCAGTAAGCAGGATATCTATCTTGTTGCCGGCGAACAAACCAGATAAATTGGATCATCGCGTTAGATAAACTCTTTTGAATGAAACGAACCCTTCCTCCGCTCAATGCTTTGCGAGCCTTCGAGGCCGCAGGCCGGCTTGGCAGCTTTAAAGATGCCGCCGCGCAATTGCACGTGACGCACGGCGCCGTGAGCCAGCACGTGCGTCTGCTGGAAGAGTGGCTTGGCGCGCCGCTGTTCGAACGGCACAACCGGCGCGTGGTGCTGACGCCGGCAGCCAGCATCTATCTGGCGGAGATCGGCCCGTTGTTCGAGCAGCTATCGCAGGCCACCACGCGATACGGCATCCCAGGCACGGTTTCACGCACGCTGACAGTGAACGCGCCTGCCACGTTCACGTTGCGCTGGCTGGTGCCGAGGCTGGCCCGCTTTCACGCCGGGCATCAAGACGTGGACGTGAGCGTGGTGACATCGAACGAGTCGGTGGAGAGTCTCAAGGATGTCCATGACATCGTGATCCGCGGCGGTCCCGATACGTTCTATGGCTATTCCATGCAAGCCTTCCTGTCCGAGGAGCGGCTTCCCGTTTGCAGTCCGGCGCTGTTGCAGCGTCTGCCACTTCGGGCGCCGGACGATCTGGCGCGGCATACGCTGCTGCATACGGCAAGCCTCCCGCGGCTCTGGCCGGACTGGCTCGCAAAGGCGCAGACTCCGGCGCTGCGGCCGGCGGCGGTCGTGACCTTCGATCACTTTTACCTGACGTTGCAGGCTGCCATCGACGGGATGGGGGTTGCGATGGGGCCGACGGCGCTTGTATCCGACGATCTTGCTTCGGGCCGGCTCGTGACGCCGTTTGCGGGGCCACGTCTACCATCGCGGAGTTATTGCACTTATGTGCCCGATGACAAATCCGCCGACGGTCTCGTCATGCTGTTTCGCTCATGGCTCGAGCGCGAAGGCGCGCGTCCGGATCCGCAGCCGGCACCTTGAGCGGTCCCGGCAACATCTGCATGGGTTTGTTATTCTCGCTCCAATATTTCGAGACAAACATCCCAATAGCTGCAAGGAGCCTTGAACATGAGCGATTCTTCCGATTACGTGCCGCCAAAAGTCTGGACCTGGAATAAAGGCAATGGTGGCCACTTCGCGAATATCAACCGGCCGATTTCCGGGCCGACGCACGACAAGGACCTGCCGGTCGGCAAGCACCCGCTCCAGCTTTATTCGCTGGGCACGCCGAACGGCGTGAAGGTCACCGTGATGCTGGAAGAACTGCTGGCGCTGGGTCACGGCGGCGCGGAGTATGACGCGTGGCTCATCAAGATCGGCGAAGGTGACCAGTTCGGCAGCGGCTTCGTGGCGGCGAACCCCAATTCGAAAATCCCCGCCCTGGTGGACCACAGCGGCGCCGAGCCGATTCGTGTGTTCGAGTCCGGCTCGATCCTCCTGTACCTCGCCGAGAAATTCAAGGCATTCCTTCCGACAGAGCCGGCTGCGCGCGCCGAATGTTTGTCGTGGCTTTTCTGGCAGATGGGCAGCGCGCCGTATCTGGGCGGCGGTTTCGGCCATTTCTACGCTTACGCGCCCACGAAGATCGAATACGCGATCAACCGTTTCGCCATGGAAACCAAGCGTCAGCTCGACGTGCTCGACAAACGGCTGGCGGACAACGAGTACATGGCGGGCAGCGAATACACGATCGCCGATATCGCCATCTGGCCGTGGTACGGCGGACTGGTCAAGGGCTGGCAGTACGGCGCGGGCGAATTTTTATCGGTGCAGGAATACACGCACGTGCAGCGATGGGCCAACGCCATAGGCGAACGTCCGACCGTGCAGCGCGGCCGGATGGTCAACCGGGTTTCCGGCGAACCATCGAGCCAACTTCACGAGCGTCACGACGCGAGCGACTTCGATACCAAGACGCAGGACAAGCTCGCCGCGAAGTAGGCGCCAGACTCAACTCAGCTTCAGCTTCAGTTGGCAACTTGCCAGCGCAACACCGGATGCGTTGCGCCTGCTGGCAATGCCCACACGCCGGTAGGACTGAAGTCATACGACACGAACGACGCCTCCGTGCTCATCTGCGCGGTGGTAAGTCCGTTCGATGCCGGCAGTTGCGTGCCGGCACGAACACCTTGCGTTTGCGTTGTCGTCTCCGTGTTCCAGTACGAATCGGGCGCAATCGTTCCGTTGTTGACAAACGCAAAGCCAGCCGATCCCTGCGAGCCGAAGCTCACTTTCCCGGTGGCGAACGACTGGCTGATCGTCCCTTCGTTGAAGCCGACGAATCCGCCGCCGGAACCGGTCGAGTACTGCGGCGTGACATCGCCGGTTGCATACGACTGGGTGATCGTCCCGGTGTTGTAGCCGACGAGTCCGCCGTTGA
This sequence comes from uncultured Caballeronia sp., assembly GCF_964243625.1. Taxonomy (NCBI): domain Bacteria; kingdom Pseudomonadati; phylum Pseudomonadota; class Betaproteobacteria; order Burkholderiales; family Burkholderiaceae; genus Caballeronia; species uncultured Caballeronia sp. Next base: position 2,703 of record NZ_CAXTGZ010000218.1, on the reverse strand, counting down.
TGCTGTCGCCGGAGACGCTCGCGCCACTCCAGGACCGTGCGATCAGACCTTCGTTCTTGCCAGCGAGTCCGCCGAACGTATTGCCGTCCTGAGACGGATCGAAGACGCTTCCGGTCGTGTACGAGTTGACGATCGTGCCTTGATTGTCACCGGCGAGCAGTCCGCTGCCGCCGTAAGAAATCCCTACCTTGCTCGTGACGACGCCGACATCACGCACGACACCCGCCGGCCCGATGACACCAAACAGCCCCGCGTTCAGGTCGGTCGAAAAATCCATGACTTGCGGCGCGAGGTTGGCGATGGTGTGCCACATGCCATCGAACTGACCGGTGAACGGTGTGTTGTGATTGCCTATCGGCGCGGAGGCGACGCCGCCCGCATCGATATCCTTGCCGAGCGCATAGATGCCCGCGAGATCGAGCGATACGTTCTGCAGATCGGCCATCGAATTGACGAGTTTGTACGCGGTGATCTGCGTGAGCAGGCCGCTGTATTGCGGCGCCTTCCATGCGGTATTGCTGCGCAGCGTGCCGGGCGTGTAGCTGCCGTTCATGTCGTAAAGCGCGCTGACAATGCCGGTGCTTCCCGACCAGTCGATGACCCCGCGGTTGATCACGCTGCCGCCGTTGTCGATTGCCGATGCATCGCTGCGTAGCGTCAGGTTGCCGCTGCCCTTGTTCTTCACAGTGGTGTTCTGCCCGATGGTCAACGTCCGGTAGGCGGCGAGCGTCAGCGACGCCGGACCTTGCCAGCGGATGTCCGAGTTCACGGTGATATCGCCGGCTGAACCTACGTTCACCGATGTCCCTTTGTTCAGGCTGCGCGACAGCGCGCCGGCGGCGGCATCGCCTGCGGTGAAGGCCGGCGTCGTGACATTCCACTGGGCCGCCACGACGGCCGGACTGCTTGAATCGGCATTGCCGAAGGACAACGTTTGCGCAGTTGTGTCGACTGTGCCGCCCGTGCCGTCTGCATTTGCCGCGCGAACGGTGCCGGTCTGGCGCACGGTGCCGGTATCGGCGACGAGCCATACGTGGCCATCGCGCGTGGCAGTGCCGGTCGCGCGGATTACGCTATGGTTGCCCGCGAGCGCATAGACGTTGCCGTCCGCCGCTTCCAGATTCACCTGGGCCGCGCGCACCGTGCCGCTGTTGATGACCGTGCCGCCGCTGCCCGTTTGCACGAACGTCTGCTTGCCAGTCGATGAATCCTGCAGCAGAACCTGCGCGCCGGCGGCGAGTTCGGCCGTGCCTTCCGGCGCGTTTATCGTGCCCTGGTTCGTCACGTCGCTTCGCGCGATCAGGAAGACATCGCCACCGCTCGATGAAATCTTGCCCAGGTTGATCACGCTTGCGTTCGATGTGCCTGACAGCGTCAGCGCGCCGCCTTGCATGAACGCGGCGTTAGTCGTGTCCAGCGTCGACCCGACAAAGCGGCCGCCCGTACTGATCACGCCGTTCTGGCCCACAAGAATGCCTTGCGGGTTGATCAGGTACACGCTGCCGGTTGCGCTGAGCGTGCCGAGGATCACCGACTGGTTGCCGCCAGTCACGCGGTTCAGGGTCGCGCCGTTGCCGTTATCGAATTTGACCTTGTTGCCGTTGCCAATAGAAAAGCTGTTCCAGTCGATGACTGTGCGCGATCCGCCGGCCTGCGTGATCGTGACCGCATTTGCGCTGCTGCTGATCGTGCCGCTGCCCGCCACGAACTGGCCGCCGTTCGGCAGCGGTCCGGCCGCGTAGACCACGGGAATATATAAAACGCTCAGTCCCGCGGATACACACAGCGCGAGCGGCAAAGGCCGCAAGCGCCCGGGAACGGTAGCCAGTTTCAAAGATAAAAGACGCGCCATGACGTCTCCGATTAGAGTGCCGGGAACACGCTGACCGCAACGCGGGACGCGTGGCTCATTCGATGTTTCAAACACGCGGACACACTCATCCGCCTGGCTGAAAAGCCCGGAGAACGCATCTGGTGTTGTGCTGCAAAAGGCGCTGTGTCGTGCGGGCGTGGGTAATCCACGGCTGCACGCTGCATTGGCTCGAATGATCGAAGTTTCACGGCTTGCGTGATGTTGATCTGCAGCCCTCGCGAAGAGTAAACGAAAGCAGGCTGACGATTTTGCAAGGGCCGAAAGTCTTGAAATCTTGACCGATTTGGTTGATCACCTGATTGTGATCGTCGTGAGGCGATTTATTGAGCCTCGACCCATTGGCCGGAATTGGGGCACAGCGCAACGCGTGCTCCCTTCAGCCAGACTTGTTCTTCGTCGGGACGCTTCGAAGTCGATGGAGCGATGTCGAATACCACGTTGAGAGCACGGGTCACGTGTTCGTCTTCAACAGGAAGCTCCCATGTCAGGAACAGTTGGGTGAAGTCTTGTTCTGCCGGGAAGTCGGCGTTGTCGAAACCGCTGCTACGGCGCTGGATGACGCCGTGAGGCTGGCACGTATCGAAGATCACGACCGTGCCCTGGGTCAGCGGGATTCGAAGATCCACTGACGGGAAATGCAGATCCAGACCCTTGTCGTCGCTCACGAAAAGATTGCAGAAGACCGCGCTGCCATATTGCTCGCCATCGTGGTGGTAGCGTGCGCCGCGGCAGACCATGAGGGCTACGTCGCTTGCAGCAAGCACCCCGGGCAGTCCTTGCGCGCAGGTCCAGTCGGCGCCACGTCCATATAGGCCATGCGCGCTGGCTGC
>NZ_CAXTGZ010000217.1:0-9126 GCF_964243625.1 uncultured Caballeronia sp. | reverse complement strand
CCACGCTGCCGAAAGCGAAAGAACTCCGTAAAGTTGTCGAGCCGCTGATCACGCTCGGCAAGAAGCCGTCGCTGGCAAATCGTCGTCTGGCGTTCAACCGCCTGCGCGATCGTGATTCCGTCGCAAAGCTGTTCGACGTACTCGGCCCGCGTTACGAAACGCGTCCGGGTGGCTATCTGAGCATCCTGAAGTTCGGCTTCCGTCAAGGCGACAACGCGCCGATGGCGCTGGTCATGCTGATGGATCGTCCGGAACTCGCTGAAGCTGACGACGTTCAAGAAGCCGAATAAGCTTTTGAGCGGTTGTTGGACAAAAAAGCCAAGCCTTGCTTGGCTTTTTTTACGCTCGGTGGATCTGCTTTAGGGCGCCGCACCGCCAGGCCGATCGGCTGAATGTTGGCCGTTGGCTTGCAGTGCTACGATTGCGTCCATATCGACTGCATTGGAGCTTTTCGTGAACACGCCCGTCGTCCTCGTTCTTACGACGCTACCTGACAGTGACGCCGCATCGGTGCTGGCGCAACAGGTTATTGACGCACGACTCGCGGCCTGTGTGACCGAGCTGGGCATGGTCAAGTCGCGGTATCGGTGGAACGGGAAGGTCGAGGCGGCTGAGGAGCTTCAGATGCTGTTCAAGACGAGTCTGGCGCGCGGCGATGAACTCGCGCGGTTCATAGAGTCGAATCATCCTTATGAAACACCTGAAATTGTCTCGTGGCAGGCCGACGCATCGGCGGCCTATGGACAATGGGTCATCGCGGAAACTCAACGTCCTCTTAATGTTTAAGCCCTTCGATTTCTGCGCGCGCCGTGTTGTCGACGCCGCCCTCATGTTGCTGTCGTGCTTCGTCCTGGTCTTCGGTTCGATTTCGATTACGCATGCCGCCGACGATTTTCTCGATCCGTCCGTCGCCTTCAAATTCAGCGCAAGCGAAAAGCCAGGCGAAATCGATGTGCGATATAAGGTCGCAGACGGCTACTACATGTACCGCGAGCGTTTTGCGTTTGCCGTGAAAAGCGGCACGGCGACGTTGGGCGAAGCACAACTGCCGCCCGGGAAAGTCCACTTCGATCAAACCTTCAACAAGGACGTCGAGACGTATCGTGGAGAACTGCTGATCCGGATCCCGGTGAAACAGGCACCAGGTCCGTTCGACATCGTGGTGACGTCGCAAGGATGCGCCGATCAGGGTATCTGCTATCCGCCTGCGGATCATGTTTATCACGTGACTGGCGCTGCGTTGCAGGCGGCCGGTTCTGCAGGCGCGCTCACGCCCGCAACCAGCGTCAGTGACGTACCTTGGTACGACCGCGCGACCAACGCGGACTACGCGCAATCGCTGCTTGAAAGTGGCGGTTTTTTTGCGATCGTCGGGTTGTACTTCGTTGCGGGCGTCGTGTTGAGCTTGCTGCCGTGCTCCTATCCGATGATCCCGATCCTTTCGGCAATCATCATCGGCGAGGGTGCGCGGGTCACGCGGTCGCGCGGGTTCGGGTTATCGGCCGCGTATGTGTTCGGCATGGCGCTCGTGTACACCGCGCTCGGCGTGCTCGCGGCGATGATCGGACAAAGCCTCGGCGCATGGCTCCAGAATCCTTGGGTACTCGGCGCATTCGGCGTGTTGCTCGCGGTCTTTGCGCTGACGTTGATCGCGGGCATGGATATCGCGCTGCCCGCGCGCTGGCAAAACAGCGTCAACGAGGCCTCGCAGAAGCGTTCGGGCGGGAAGGTCGTAGCTGTGATCGTCATGGGCGCGCTGTCGGCGCTCGTGGTCGGTGCGTGCATGACTGCGCCGCTTTTTGCCGTGCTGGCGTTCATCGCGCATACGGGCAATGCGTTTCTCGGCGGCGCTGCGCTCTTTTCGATGGGTGTCGGACTCGGTGTGCCGCTACTCATCATCGGCCTCGGCGCCGGGACGTTGCTGCCGCGCGCCGGCAACTGGATGGACGGCGTCAAGGTTTTCTTCGGCGTGATCCTGCTCGCAGCGGCCTTGTGGATCGTCTGGCCGGTCCTGGGCGCCGTCGTACAGATGGCGCTGGCTGCGTTGTTGCTGCTGATTGCTGCGGCCGCGCTCGGGTTGTTTTCGTCGGGTGCAGCAGGGATATCTGTCTGGAGGCGGCTCGGACGTGGATTCGGTGCGCTGCTCGCCATTTGGGGCGCGGCGCTGCTGGTGGGCCTCGCTGCCGGGTCGACCGACCCGCTGCGTCCCCTTGCCGTCTTCACGGCTCGCGCCGGTGCCGGAACAGCGGTCGCCACGCAAGCATCGGCTCCGGGCGAAACCTTCGCGCCGGTGAAGTCATCGGAGCAACTTGATCTCGCGGTGAAAGCCGCTGGACGTCCGGCAATGCTCGATTTCTACGCCGACTGGTGCGTCTCGTGCAAAGAGATGGAACATCTCACGTTCAGTGATTCGAGAGTGCGCGCACGCTTGGCACAGCTCAATCTCCTGCGCGCGGATGTGACTGCGAACAATACCGACGACCAGGCCCTGCTCAAGCGTTTCAAGCTTTTCGGACCGCCGGGCATCATCTTCTTCGATGCCCAGGGCAATGAAGTCGCACGCGTAGTAGGCTACGAATCGGCCGACAAGTTTTTGCAGAGCCTCGACAAGCTTGGGGCGCCTACGACGTAGAACATTAACCTCACGGAAAACGAAAAAGGCGACGCATTGCGTCGCCTTTTTCGCTCCCATCATGCCGGCTATTTCGAAGCCCGCAGAATCCGGGCAGCGTCCAAAGCAAAGTACGTGAGCACGCCATCTGCTCCCGCGCGCTTGAACGCCAGCAGCGATTCCATCATGGTCTTGTCGTGATCGAGCCAGCCATTTTGCGCGGCGGCCTTGATCATGGCGTACTCACCGCTGACCTGATACGCATAAGTCGGAAAACGAAACTCCTCCTTCACGCGATACACAATGTCCAGGTACGGCATGCCCGGCTTGACCATCACCATGTCGGCGCCTTCTTCAATGTCCATGCGGACTTCGCGCATGGCTTCATCGGAATTGGACGGGTCCATCTGGTAGGTCATCTTGTTGCTCTTGCCGAGATTCGTGGCCGAGCCAACGGCATCGCGGAACGGACCATAGAACGCCGATGCGAACTTCGCCGCGTACGCCATGATTCGTGTGTGCACGTGGCCATCGCTTTCGAGCATTTCGCGGATCGCACCGATACGCCCATCCATCATGTCCGAAGGCGCGACGATATCCACGCCCGCTTCAGCTTGCGTACGAGCCTGGTCGACGAGGATCTCGCTGGTTTCGTCGTTGATGACGTAGCCTTGTTCGTCCAGGACGCCGTCCTGGCCGTGGCTGGTGTACGGGTCCAGCGCGACATCGGTGAGCACGCCCAGTTCGGGGAAGTGCTTCTTCAACTCGCGCACGGCGCGCGGAATGAGGCCCTCGGGGTTGGTCGCCTCGCGGCCGTCGGGCGTCTTCAGCGACGGCTCGATGGCAGGGAAGAGCGAAATAACCGGCACACCCAGTTCCATGCACTGCTCGGCGACTTTCATCAGCAGGTCGACGGACGTACGCTCGACGCCTGGCATTGAAGGCACGGCCTGACGCAGATTCGTCCCCTCGACGATGAACACCGGATAGATCAAGTCGTTGGTCGACAAGAGGTTTTCACGCATCAGGCGGCGCGAAAAGTCGTCCCGGCGCATGCGGCGCGGACGATGATGCGGATAAAAGCTCATGACGTGTACTCGGGAATTTTTGAAATTGGGAAATTAACGGGAAGACGCGGCTCGGCCAGATGGCGCGTGCGTCGGAGGCGGCTGAGACGCCAGGCGGGGCAGCTCCAGAACCATTTCGAGACAATGGTATATCATACCGATCGAGTGAGGCGCCTGGCGCCGACCTCCCCGCTTCTCCTCCCTGAGCGGGTGCCTGTGGTGATTCGTAAAGGATTCGATCAGGCTGTTTGACCCGCCGTCATGCGGCGGGTTTTTTTATGCCGGGAGCGCGGACCGCTCGAAGCGGGCTTACTGCGCCTCGTCTGCCGGGTCGCTTTCTTCAATCGCCTTGGGAATCAGCCAGCTTTCGATCTTCTCGTGCGCTTCGTCGAGGCCAACGCGCTTCAGTGCCGAAAAGAGCTGGACTGTCAGTTCCCCGCGATATCCGGACGCCGTATATTCCTCGAACGCTTTCTTGGTCGCGCGCAGCGTATTAATGCTTTCCTGGCGCGTCAATTTGTCGCATTTCGTCAATAACGCGTGAATTGGCTTGCCGGTGGGCGCAAACCATTCGAGCATGATCTTGTCGAGCTCGGTCAGCGGGCGACGCGAATCCATCATCAGGATCATGCCGACCAACTGGGCGCGGCTTTGCAAATACGTGGACAACAACGCCTGCCAGTGCAGCTTCGCGTTGCCTGACACTTCGGCATAACCGTAGCCCGGCAAGTCCACCACGTGGGCCCTGGGCTGGTCCGCGGGGCCGATGGCGAAGTAGTTGATGTGCTGGGTGCGCCCGGGCGTCTTGCTCGCGAACGCGAGCCGCTTCTGATTGCACAGCAGGTTGATGGCCGTTGACTTGCCGGCGTTCGAGCGTCCAGCGAACGCGATCTCCGGCTGCGGCGTGGGAGGCAGATCGCGTAAGTGATTGACCGTTGTAAAGAAACGGGCTTGATGGAGCAGGAATGACGACATGGGAAGACCGAAAGTGAAATTCTGTGGAAACTCGAGCTGTAAGGAGCCACTGAATACTGGGCTTGCCCCGACTGGCGTCTTTGCGTTTAGCGAGTTATTGTACAATACGACGGTCGTACGAAGACCAGCCAGGGCACGCAAGACCCAAGCGGGATAAGGAGTGAGACAGGTTTGAAGGCAGATTTCGGGGCGCGCGGCGGGTGATCTTTTTGCCCGTACCGAACTCGTATCGCGTCCCCTGTCGGGTGTCTTGCAGTGCATCGGTAACCGTCGTTTTGCAGAACCTCACAATTCTCACAAGACGAATAACAGGGTACGCGAATGAACCGACTGTACAAGACTCTGATGGCCTTGGAATTAGCAGCAGCATTCGGAGCGGGGTTGGTGGGCTGGACACTCACGGCGCAGACGGTCAATGCAGCGGAGCCCGCAGCGGCCGCGGCGCCTGCCAAGCCCGATATAGCGCGGGGTCAGGCGATTGCCACTCAGGTCTGCGCTTCGTGTCACGGAGCAGATGGCAACAGCGCCGGCGGCGCGTTTCCGAAGCTCGCGGGTCAGCATGCCGAGTACATCGTCAAGCAGTTGAAGGATTACAAGACGCAGCCGGGCGCGAAAGAGCCGGCGCGCAAGAACGCGATCATGGCCGGTATGGCGGCCGCTTTGAACGATCAGGACATGGTCAACGTGGCTGCGTATTTTGAGACGCAGAAAGCGAAGCCCGGTTACGCGCGGGACAAGAACACCGTGCCGCTCGGGATGAAGATTTATCGTGGCGGCATAACGGATAGAGCTGTTCCCGCTTGCGCCGCGTGTCACGGTGCAACAGGTATGGGCGTGCCGGTGCAGTATCCGCGCTTGTCGGGGCAGTGGTCCGATTACACGGCGGCGCAGCTCACCGCGTTCGCCCAAGGAACACGCAACAACAGCGAGCCCATGCATACCATTGCGTTGCGCCTGAATGAAGCGGAAGTGAAGGCGGTGGCGGACTACATCGCGGGATTGCATTGAAGTAGTAATCTGCGCCGCGCGAGGGTCTGCTTTAAGATGCGCGCAGCGTCGTCCGGACGTCGCAAGCGTCCGGCATAGTGCGAACCCAGCATACATAAGCATCACGAAGCCGGTCCAGCGAGACCGGCGTGCAAATAAGAAAAAGGGTGGGACGCCGGTCTGGTGCCGGTGCGTCTCCACCCTTTTTTGCTGTTCAGCCGGAGTTTGAATGAGCGTCACCACGTCGGGATTGCAGTCGAAGTCGAGCCGTAGCAGCGTACGTCATGCCATCGAAACAATCAGCTCGATGCGCTTTGCCATCGCGCTGCTTGTGATTCTTGCAATAGCAAGCATCATCGGGACCGTGCTTACGCAGGAAGATCCGTACCCGAATTACGTCAACCAGTTCGGTCCGTTCTGGGCGGATATTTTCCGCGGCCTGAGCCTCTACAACGTGTACAGCGCGTGGTGGTTCATGCTGATCCTGGTTTTCCTGGTGATCTCGGTGTCGCTGTGCGTGATCCGCAACGGCCCGAAGATGATCGCGGACATGAAGAGCTGGAAGGATCGGGTGCGCGAGGGAAGCCTGCGCGCGTTCCATCACAAGGGTGAATATCCGCCGGTGCCGGACTCGCGCACCGAGACCGCTGCCAAGTTGCAACGGCTGTCCGGCAAGATGGGCTACAAGTTCAAGACGCTCGAGACGGAAAGCGGCGCCACGCTGATCGCGGCGAAGCGCGGCGCGATGACGAAGCTCGGTTATATCTCGGCGCATCTGGCGATCGTGGTGATCTGTATCGGCGGTTTGCTCGACAGCAACCTGCCCATCAAGCTGCAGATGTGGCTCTTCAACAAAACGCCGATTGCGTCGAATGAAGTCATCAACGACATCCCGGCGTCGCACCGGTTGTCAACGTCGAATCCTACGTTCCGCGGTTACGCCTGGGTGCCGGAAGGGCAGCACGTCGCGACCGCCATCCTGAACCAGCAGGACGGCTCGCTGATCCAGGATCTGCCGTTTTCCATCCAGCTCGATAAATTCATCGTCGACTACTACTCGACGGGTATGCCGAAGCTGTTCGCAAGCGATATCGTCGTGATCGATCATGCGACCGGCAAGCGCATTCCGGCGCGTGTGGAGGTGAACAAGCCGTTCACGTATGACAACATTTCCATCTATCAATCGAGCTTCCAGGACGGCGGCTCCAAACTTTCCATGACCGCCTGGCCCATGTCCGGCGGCAGCACGAAAACAGTGCCTTTCGAGGGCGCGATTGGCGGAACGGCGCCCATGAGCCCGCAGATCATCGGCGGACAGGGTGAAAGCGTCGAGTTCACCGATTTCCGCGCGATCAACGTCGAAAACATCACGGACGGCAACGGTACGATCGACGCACGCGGTGTCGGCAAGACGCAAACGCTGCGTCAGGCATTCGACGAACGCCTCGGCTCCGGCGCGAAGACATCGCGGCCGACGGATTTGCGCAACGTGGGGCCATCGGTGCAATACAAGGTGCGCGGCACGGACGGACAGGCGCGTGAGTTCAACAACTACATGCTGCCCGTCGACGTACAAGGCCAGCCGATGTTCCTCGCCGGCATGCGCCTGAGCCCGAACGACCCGTTCCGCTATCTGCGCATCCCCGCCGACGAACAAAGCTCGATCAAACAATGGATGAACCTGCGCGCCGCGCTGGAAACGCCCGCTATGCGTGTCGAAGCGGCGCATCGTTTCGCGCAGCGTTCCGTGCCGGAAGCCAACGCCGACCTGCAGAACCATCTGGAAGAAAGCGCATTGCGCGTGCTGAACCTGTTCGCGGGTGCTGACGAAGCGGGCGTTCCGGCTCAACCCGGCGCAACTGTCGGCGGATTCCAGGCGATCGCGGGTTTCATCGATAAATCGGTGCCGAAGGGCGAGCAGGAAAAAGCGGCCGGCTTATTGCTGCGCATGCTGGAAGGCGCGACGTGGGACTTGTGGCAAATCTCGCGCGCCCAGAACGGCATGCCGGAAGCGCAGGCGGATGCGAAGAACACGCAGTTCGTGCAGTCGTCGATCAATGCGCTTTCGGACAGCTTTTTGTATGGCTCGCCCGTTTTCCTGCAACTTGACTCGTTCAAACAGATCCAGGCGTCGGTGTTCCAGTTGACACGCGCGCCGGGTAAAAAAGTGGTGTATCTTGGCAGCGCCCTGCTGGTACTCGGCATTTTCTCGATGTTTTACGTCCGGGAACGTCGTCTCTGGTTTTGGCTCAAAGATTCGGCAACGGGCGGCACCAGCGTGTTGATGGCAATGTCCACCGCGCGCCGGACGCTCGATTTCGAGAAAGAATTCGCGCAAACGCGCGACGCGATAGGCGCTGCACTCGGTGTCAAATCGCAGCCGGCGGCGCCATCGGCGTCATCGCCAACGTCGGAACCGCCCCCGGACACGAAGTCCGCCGGCTCGCACGATTCAACTCGGTAAGAACATGGACCTCACACAAGCCTCTTCGCAGTCAAAACAGGCGCAGCAGCGCGCGGGCAAAGTGCCCGTCGATTCCGACCTGTTCGACGAACGGCCGTTTCTCAAGCGCCTGGGTGTAACCGACTGGCTATTCGCGCTCGCGATGGTCGCCGGCGCGGGTTTCGCGCTGTATCGGTATCACCCGTTCATGAATTATTACGACAAGCTGGTGCTTTGCGCCGCGGTGCCGACGTTCGTAGTGCTCGGGTGGCGCTGGAAACCGGTGCGGCTGCTGATTGCGTGCATTGCACTGCTGTCGCTGTCGTCGTTGCAGCTTTATCATTCGGATCTGGCCCGCGCCGATACCAACTTCTTCTTGAAGTACTTCCTGTCCAGCCAGTCGGCCATCCTCTGGATGAGCGCGCTGCTCGTTCTGGCAACCGTGTTCTACTGGATTGGCCTGGTCACACGCTCCGCAACCGGCGGCGCGATCGGCTCGAAGATGACATGGGTGGCCGTGCTCATGGGCTTCACGGGGCTGATGGTGCGCTGGTACGAGTCGTATCTGATCGGCTCGGACGTCGGGCATATCCCCATCTCGAACCTGTATGAAGTGTTCGTGCTGTTCTGCCTGATCACGTCTTTGTTTTATTTGTATTACGAAGAGCATTACAGCACGCGCGCCATGGGCGCGTTCGTGTTGCTCGTGATCAGCGCGGCCGTCGGCTTCCTGATGTGGTATTCGATTTCCCGCGATGCGCAGCAGATCCAGCCGCTCGTCCCCGCGCTGCAAAGCTGGTGGATGAAGATCCACGTGCCGGCGAACTTCATCGGATATGGCAGTTTTGCGCTGGCGGCAATGGTCGGCGTGACCTACCTGGTCAAGGAGCGCGGCATTCTGGCAGATCGCCTGCCGTCGCTGGAAGTGCTCGACGACGTCATGTACAAGTCGATCGCGGTCGGTTTCGCGTTCTTCACCATCGCGACCATTCTCGGCGCGTTCTGGGCCGCGGACGCCTGGGGCGGCTACTGGAGCTGGGACC
>NZ_CAXTGZ010000216.1:0-9151 GCF_964243625.1 uncultured Caballeronia sp. | reverse complement strand
AACCTGCGCGAGATCACCATCGCGTATGGGATGACCGAAACGAGTCCCGTGTCCTTCCAAAGCTCGACCACCGATCCCCTCGATAAACGCACGACCACCGTCGGCCAGATCCAGCCCCATCTGGAAGTGAAGCTCGTCAATCCGCTCGGCGAGATCGTCCCGGTCGGCGAGACGGGCGAACTCTGCACGCGCGGCTATTCGGTGATGAGAGGCTATTGGGGCGATGAAGCGAAGACGCGGGAGGCGATCATCGACGGCTGGATGCATACCGGCGATCTCGCCACGCTCGACGCGCAGGGGTATTGCAACATTGTTGGACGGTTAAAGGACATGCTGATTCGCGGCGGCGAGAACATCTATCCGCGCGAGATCGAAGAGTTCTTGTTTCGCCATCCGAAGATTCAGTCCGCGCAAGTCTTCGGCGTTCCCGATAGTAAATACGGCGAAGAGGTCTGCGCGTGGATTGTTCTCAGACAAGGGGAGTACGCAACGCCCGAAGATATCCGCGAGTTCTGCCAGGGACAAATTGCGCACTACAAGATCCCGCGGCACATTCGATTCGTAGACGAACTGCCGATGACCGTCACCGGCAAGATCCAGAAGTTCATCATGCGCGCCCAGATGATCGACGAGCTGAAGCTCTCCGAAGTGAAAACTGCTTGAAGATCATGATTCGACACAAAAAAACGGTCGCCGGAATAATCACGGCAACCATTTCATTCTTGCGCAAACGTTTGTCCAGACGAAAAAAAAGCGGGCCTGGAGCCCGCTAAAAACCACACGCTACGGGGTTAGCGCGAGGAGACCAAAGGTGGGAAAGGGGCCGATTCCTGTTTTGTCGACCAACGAACCCAACAAACATGCCCCTGAAAACCGGGCTTCGGCGCTGTGCCGACCGATGAGCGCAAGTGAGTGGTGTTGCTCTTTTCCCACACTGCACTCGATCACATATGTGTTGAGACCGTTGAAGTGATTGTGGGCGAATAATCCGGGCGTCACCGTAACAAAGTGTTTCAGGTTGTAACCCTTGAACCGCAAGGCTAAGCGGGATTTCTCGTCGGCTTTTTGTCTGTGGAGAGGCGATTTTGCTTATGCAGTTCACGTTCAAGCACAGTCCCATATTTTTAAGCACAATCAGAATCCCGTCGGCCAGATCGAGCGACGCAATGCATGGAGACAAGACGCATGACCATCGACGCAGACCTGCTCGCGTACTACGCAAAGGTCGCTGAAGCCTTCCCCCCACTCCCCGCCGATGCCGACGCACAGGCCATGCGGCAACGATTCCAGGACGTGGCGCGCAAGTTCGCAGCATCGCGTCCGGCCGGCGTCAAAGTGGAAAACATCGTGTTGCCGCTCGACGGGCGTGATCTGGGGGCGCGGGTTTATCGGCCGGAGGAAGCCAGCGGGCCGTTGCCCCTCGTCGTTTATTTCCACGGCGGCGGCTGGGTACTCGGCGATCTCGACACGCACGACCTGATGGTCGCGCGCCTCGCGCTGGATTCGAATTGCGCGGTGGTGAGCGTGGACTATCGGCTTGCGCCCGAATTTGCGTTCCCAACGCCTGTGAACGACGCGCTCGATGCACTGCTGTGGCTGGCCGAGCATCGGTCGCGGCTGGGCTTCGCGACGAACCGTCTGGGCGTGGCCGGAGATAGCGCCGGAGGTCACCTCGCGGCCGTCGCGGCGCGTGCGGCGAACGACCGTGTGGCGGGTCTGGTGACTGCGCAACTGCTGATCTATCCGGTCGCGCGATGCCGCTTCGAAGGCGGCAGCTTTACGGCAAATGCCGAAGGGCCGGGCCTCAGCACGGAAGAGATGAGGTGGTACTGGGCGCAGTTCCTGACCAGCCAACCGCCCGCCGATGACGATGTCCGCGCGTTCCCCCTCGCCGAGTCATATGACCGGACACCGGCACGGGCGTTGATTGTGGGCGCTGCATACGATCCGCTGTACGACGACGCGCACGAATTCACGCGTTTTCTGGAGGCCAATGGCGGCCGCGTCGAGGTGATCGATGCGAAAGACATGACCCACGGCTTTGGCCGGATCCAGGCGCACTCGAAATCCGCTGAAGCGTGGATGAGAAAAACGGCCATGCGCCTCGGTGAATTGTTACACGCACCGCGTTGACTTTTTGCCGGTCAGCGCCATTGGATTACGCGGCGCTTACGCACAGATTCGTAAGCGTCGATTTAGCTTCACTTAAGCCATTTATCGAAGATGGACTGGTACTCACCCGTCGATCGCGACAAATGCAGCCATTGATCCACGTATTGCTGGAACACCACATCTCCGCGTGGTAGCAGATACGCTTTCTCCGCGAACTGGAAGGGCTTGTCCGGATGCACTGAACATAATCCGGGATTGAGCTTTTGCTGGAGCAGCGTTTCGGAGGCATCGGTGACCATGACGTCGGCGCGGCCATCGAGGATCTCCTTGAAGATCGTCACGTTGTCCGGGTACTCGATCAATTGCGAATGTGTCAGGAATTGCTTCGCGTATTTCTCGTTCGTGCCCCCGGGATTCACGATCGTGCGCACACCCGGCTGATCGATCTGTTCAACGGTCTGGTATTTGTCGGCATCGGCGCAGCGGACGATTGGCGTCTTGCCATCGACCATGTAGGGCTGCGTGAAAAACGCGTGCTTCTGGCGCTCCAGCGTGACGGAAATCCCGCCGACCGCAATGTCGCACTTCGCCGTGAAATCGCTCATCAGGTTTGACCACGATGTCTTCACGAACTCCGGCTTGACGTTCAGGAAACGCGCCAGGTTCTGCACCATGTCGATATCGATGCCTTCGAACTGTCCGTCCGGCCGCAGGAACGAATGCGGCTTGTAGTCGCCCGTGGTGCAGATGCGCAGCGTGCCGCGTGCGAGGATTTCATCGAGCCGGGAAGCGGGCGCCGCGGTTGCCGACGGCGCACTCGCCACCGGCGCGGACTTGCCGGTGATGCTGCCGGCCTGCACGGTCTGCGCGGATGCGCCGGACGCGAAGGCCATCGATAAAACGGATACGGCGGCGCAGAAGGCGAAGAATCTCATCAATGCTCCTTGTTGTACGTTGCGAGCGGCCGATGATATCGGTGCAACCGCGCGCTGGATATTGGCGATGCCCCGGCCTCGGACCACATGGAAGGTGGCGGAAATCCCGCCGCCGCGTCCGGTAGAATGCCCTTTTGCCTAACGCTAAAGCCTGAGCCACGTGCCTTCCACACTTCTCAACGATACCTTCCTGCGCGCGCTGCAGCGCCAGCCGACCGACTACACGCCGATCTGGCTGATGCGTCAGGCGGGCCGCTACTTGCCTGAGTACAACGCCACGCGTTCGCGCGCCGGCAGTTTCCTCGGCCTCGCGACCAACCCGGATTACGCCACGGAAGTCACGCTGCAGCCGCTCGAACGTTTTCCGCTCGACGCCGCCATCCTGTTCTCCGACATCCTGACCATCCCCGACGCAATGGGCCTTGGCCTGAATTTCGTGCAGGGCGAAGGTCCCCGGTTCGAGCGCACGGTGCGCACCGAGGAGGACGTGGCGAAGCTGGCGGTGCCGGATATCGATGCCACGTTGCGTTACGTGACCGACGCGGTATCGCAGATTCGCCGCGCACTCACCGACGCACAAGGGCGCCAGAAAGTGCCGCTGATCGGCTTTTCGGGCAGCCCGTGGACGCTCGCCTGCTACATGGTGGAAGGCGGCGGCTCGCCCGATCATCACAGGGTCAAGGCGATGGCCTATTCGCGGCCGGACCTGATGCATCGCATTCTCGATATCAACGCGCAGTCCGTGACGGCATACCTGAACGCGCAGATCGAAGCGGGCGCGCAAGCCGTGATGATCTTCGACACGTGGGGCGGTGCGCTCGCCGATGGCGCGTATCAGCGCTTTTCGCTCGATTACATCGCGAAGGTCGTTGCGGGACTCAAGCGCGAGCACGATGGCGTCAAGGTGCCGGTCATCACGTTCACGAAGGGCGGCGGCTTGTGGCTGGAACAGATTGCATCGATCGGCGTGGACGCAGTGGGTCTCGACTGGACGGTGAACCTCGGCCGGGCGCGCGAGAAGGTGGGTGACAAGGTCGCGCTGCAAGGAAATATCGACCCGACGGTGCTGTTTGCATCGCCGGCGGTGATCCGCACGGAAGCGCGTGCGGTGCTCGACAGTTTCGGCAACCATCCGGGGCATGTGTTCAACCTGGGCCACGGAATCTCGCAGTTCACACTGCCGGAAAACGTCGCGGAACTGGTTGACGAAGTGCATCGGCACAGTCGCGCAATTCGCTCAAAGAGCTGACATTTGATCAAAAAAGATTGCTGCGCTGCGTCACGAAAAGCTTACGCAAGACGATTCGCGGGGCAGCAAGAGTGGCTCGAAATGCCCGTGGTTTGGCCGTTCGCCTAATGTCAAGAGTTGACTTATGCACATTTTGTACGCTGCGGCGCGCAATCCTCAATGCATACCAAAAGGGCTTCGCGAGGTTGTGAATTGTCATCTCAAATGCATGATTAATAAGAGAAATTCAGACTACTCCCGCTATGTGGGGTACCGAACACAAGCAGCGAGATCGCGGTTTTTTGCCCGTGTCAACCAAAGTTCTCAACAAAGTTATCCACAGCCCTGTGGAAAGCGACGAAATCTCAAAAATAATCCACGGCTTAGCGGCGATTGTGATGTTTCACTTTAACTTCGTAACGCTCAGCCTCATGTTCAGGTGGAAGCACTGCGGCGCTGTGGTTCGCGGGCGGTGCGGCAATTGAGCGTCTTCGTTCGCGTCGCGCTGGACCACCCGCTGGCGACACTTTTCGACTATCGATACAACCTCGCGCCCACGCCGCTTCCCGGCATGCTGGTGCAGATTCCGTTCGGGCGTCGTGATGCGGTCGGCATGATTTGCGAAGTCACGGACCATAGCGATGTTCCGGCTGACAAGTTGCGCGATGTGGTCGCCATTTGCAGCGCGCTTGCGCCGCTTGCACAGGAATGGCGGGCGTTGACGCTGTTCGCCGCTGATTATTATCAGCGCGGATTGGGCGAGGTCGCCTTGCCCGCGCTGCCGCAGGTTTTGCGCGATGCATCGCGCTGGGCGAAGTTGCTCGCGCCCGATGAGCGCTACAGGTTGACTGCCGAAGGGCGCGCCAATCTTCCCGATGGCCTGCCCGTGCGCGCGACCGCGCTGCGGCGCCTGGCCGATGCCCTCGCTGCCAACCCCACGCTACCCGCTGCCGATGCCCGCGCGCTGCATCCGAAAGCCCGCGCGACGCTCGATGAATGGCAGTCCCACGGTTGGGTATCGCTGGAAACGGGCGATGTTCCGGCGGAGGACATTGCGCTAGAACCATCGCTGGAAAAAGCCGCGTTGCTCCACGCCAGTGATGCGCTTTTGCCGCAGCTCACAGCCGAACAAGCCGAAGCCGTCGATGCCATCCGCCACGCGCAAGGTTTCGCCGCGTTCCTGCTGCATGGCGTGACGGGCAGCGGCAAGACCGAGGTTTATCTTCACGCACTGGCCGATCTGCTCGCTGCCCGCCCTGATGCTCAGGCGCTCGTGCTCGTCCCTGAAATCAACCTCACGCCGCAATTCGAAGCCGCTTTCCGCACCCGGTTCGCTGCGTTGCCGGAAGGCGCCATCGTCACGATGCACAGCGGCCTGGCCGAGGGAGAACGCGCGCGCAACTGGCTCGCGGCACATACCGGCCGCGTGCGGCTCGTGCTCGGGACGCGGCTTGCTATCCTGGCATCGATGCCGAAGCTGGCGCTGATCGTCGTGGATGAAGAACACGATCCCGCGTACAAGCAGCAGGAGGGCTTGCGTTATTCGGCGCGGGATCTGGCGGTGTATCGGGCGAAGGAAATCGGGATTCCGGTCGTGCTCGGGTCGGCGACGCCATCGCTGGAAAGCTGGTGGCAGGCCGAGCAGGGCCGCTACGTCAAACTCACGCTGACGCGCCGTGCAGTGGCGACCGCCGTCCTGCCGAGCGTGCGGCTGATCGATCTGGAAGAGGAAAAGCAACGCGGCCGGGCGTCGGTGGAAGGCTTGTCCGGACCTTTGGTTGCCGCGATGAAGACGCGACTCGCACGCGGCGAACAAAGCCTCGTGTTCCTCAACCGCCGCGGCTACGCGCCCATCCTTTCGTGCGATGCCTGCGGCTGGGTCGCCGGCTGTCCGCGATGCAGCGCCTACGTCGTGCTCCACAAGCCCGAACGCGCGCTGCGCTGCCACCATTGCGGCTGGGAATCGCGCATTCCGAAGTCCTGCCCGGATTGCGGCAACGTGGACATCGCTCCGATGGGGCGTGGCACGCAACGCGTCGAGGAAACCCTGGCGACGGCGGTGCCGGGCGCGCGGGTCCTGCGCATCGATGCCGACAGCACGCGGCGCAAAGGCAGCGCGCAGGCGCTTTTCTCCGATGTCCACGCGGGCGAAGTCGATATTCTCGTCGGCACGCAGATGATCGCGAAGGGGCACGACTTTCAGCGCGTGACTTTAGTTGGTGTTCTCAACGCCGACACAGCGCTGTTCTCGCACGACTTCCGCGCAAGCGAACGGCTGTTTGCGCAGTTGATGCAGGTGAGCGGACGTGCGGGGCGCGCAGGCTTGCCTGGCGAAGTGATGATCCAGACGCGCTATGCACGGCACGCGCTTTACCACGCGCTGGCCCGGCACGATTACGTCGGCTTCGCCAATTCGACGCTGGCCGAACGGCGCGATGCGCATTTGCCACCGTTTGTTTATCAGGCGATGTTGCGGGCGGAAGGGCGGACGCTGGAAGTCGCGCTGGACTTTCTGGGCGCGGCGGCCGCGGAGTTTGCTGCGCTGCCTGGGGCCGAGAGGGTGACGGTCTATGACGCGGTGCCGCTGACGATTGTGAAGGTGTTCAATGTGCATCGCGCACAATTGCTGCTTGAATGCGCGTCACGAGCGGTCTTGCAGAACGCGCTCAGGGCCTGGCAACCCGTGTTGCGAGGAATCAAGGTCAAAGGCCTGATTCGATGGAACGTTGAAGTCGATCCACTCGATATCTAGGCCCGCACCGACTTCGTTTTACCGCGCAACGTCCGCGCTGGGCGCAAACGCGCCAGCTTTGCGATCGCGATTCCCGCCACGGTTTTCGCCGTCCGGGCGCTCCACGTGCGGGTGCGCTCCGCGGATGAACAAGACTACGCACATTGCGACCATCGCCCATACGATCATGAAGACCATCCAGTTGCTCATATCCTCTGCTCCCGAAACCGCGGCTGTTTAGAATTCGGCCGCTATGGATTCGTCGCTACTTTGGCCGTACCCGAGTTATCGGCAGCAAGGAGGAATTAATTAGGGTGGTGCTGAAAAATCACCAGTCGCGAGAATCCTAGGCATCTGCCGCCAACGCCGCCATCCTCAATTACCCCTAATCCCTTTGTGTATAAGGGTTTCCACAGGTGCAACCCATCCCTTATTTGGCGGTTGCACCTTTTTTATGTGCGAGTTACGATTCGGCCACTTTCAAGCTATCGCCGTCGTTCAACGTCGGCAAGGAACGAGTTATGGCGAGCACCACCCTGGGCGTCAAAGTCGATGATCTCCTGCGCACGCGTCTGAGAGACGCAGCGACGCGCCTTGAACGCACGCCGCACTGGCTCATCAAGCAGGCGATCTTCGCGTACCTGGAACGCATCGAACATGGACAGTTGCCAGCGGAACTGTCCGGTGTACTCGGCGCGGCCGATTCAATCGAATCTTCCACGCATACCGATTCCGACGAGGACGGCGCGCCACATCCGTTTCTCGATTTCGCCCAGAACGTGCAACCGCAATCCGTGTTGCGCGCGGCGATCACGGCGGCGTATCGGCGACCTGAGCCGGAATGCGTGCCGTTCCTGATCGGGCAGGCGCGGTTGTCGGCGAGTGTCGCCAACGAGACGAACGCGATGGCGACCAAGCTCGTCGAAGCACTGCGCAAAAAGCAGACGGGCGGCGGTGTTGAAGGCCTGATTCACGAGTTCTCCTTGTCGAGCCAGGAAGGCGTCGCGCTGATGTGTCTTGCCGAAGCCCTGCTGCGCATTCCCGATCGCGCTACGCGCGATGCGTTGATCCGCGACAAGATCAGCAAGGGCGACTGGCGCTCGCACATGGGCCAGGCGCCGTCCTTGTTCGTGAACGCGGCGACGTGGGGCTTGATGATCACCGGCAAGCTCGTCACCACGAACAGCGAAGCGGGATTGTCGTCGGCGTTGACGCGCCTGATTGGACGGGGCGGCGAGCCGCTGATCAGGAAGGGCGTCGACATGGCCATGCGCCTGATGGGCGAACAGTTCGTCACGGGCGAGACGATCTCGGAAGCGCTGGCGAACAGCCGCAAGTTCGAAGCGCGCGGGTTCCGTTACTCCTACGACATGCTCGGCGAAGCCGCGACAACCGAAGAAGACGCGCTGCGTTATTACGCATCGTACGAACAGGCGATTCACGCAATCGGCAAGGCGGCGGGATCGCGCGGCATTTACGAAGGCCCGGGCATTTCGATCAAGTTGTCGGCCTTGCATCCGCGCTATTCGCGCTCGCAACAAGAGCGCACGATGACCGAGTTGCTGCCGCGCGTGAAGGCGCTGGCGCTGCTCGCGCGTCGCTACGACATCGGCTTGAACATCGATGCTGAGGAAGCGGACCGGCTCGAAATTTCTCTCGATCTGCTCGAAGCGCTTTGCTTCGATCCCGAACTGGCAGGCTGGAACGGTATTGGTTTCGTGGTGCAGGCTTATCAAAAGCGCTGCCCGTTCGTCATCGATTATCTGATCGATCTCGCGCGCCGCAGCCGTCATCGGATCATGGTCCGGCTGGTCAAGGGCGCGTACTGGGATTCGGAAATCAAGCGCGCTCAAGTCGATGGCCTCGAAGGTTATCCCGTCTATACGCGCAAGATCTATACGGACATCTCGTACGTGGCCTGCGCGAAGAAATTGCTTGGCGCGCCCGATGCCGTCTACCCGCAATTCGCCACGCATAATGCGTTCACGTTGTCGGCTATCTATCATCTCGCCGGTGGGAACTATTATCCCGGCCAGTACGAGTTCCAGTGCCTGCACGGCATGGGCGAACCGCTGTACGAAGAAGTCACCGGACGCGACAAGCTCAACCGGCCGTGTCGCGTGTATGCGCCTGTCGGTACGCACG
>NZ_CAXTGZ010000215.1:0-9194 GCF_964243625.1 uncultured Caballeronia sp. | reverse complement strand
TGCAATCGCTGTCGGATTCCATCGATGCCGCCCGTCCCGGCATGGTCACCGTCGCATTGCGGCGCCAGTCGAACACGGGTGAAGCCGGTTTTTTCGATGTCTTGAAGCGCCACGGCGTCGCATTGCTGCCGAACACAGCGGGCTGCCAGACGGTGGACGAAGTGCTCACCACGGCGCGAATGGCGCGCGAACTCTTCGATACTCCTTGGCTCAAGCTCGAACTCATCGGCGACGACTACACGCTTCAGCCCGACCCGATTGGCCTGGTCGAGGCCGCCGGAATACTGATCCGCGAAGGCTTCAAGGTGCTGCCGTATTGCACGGAGGACCTGGTGATCGGCCGGCGTCTGCTCGATGTCGGCTGCGAGGCGCTGATGCCGTGGGGCGCGCCGATCGGCACGGGGAAGGGCGTGACGAACCCCTACGGATTGCGCACGTTGCGTGAGCGGTTGCCGGATGTGCCGCTTATCGTCGATGCCGGTCTGGGCGTGCCGTCGCATGCGTGTCAGGTAATGGAATGGGGTTTCGACGGCGTGTTGCTGAACACGGCCGTCTCGCAGGCCACGTTTCCGCCGCAGATGGCCCGCGCGTTTGCGCTGGGCGTCGAGGCGGGGCGGATGGCCTATCTGGCAGGTCCAATGGCCGAGCGCGATAGCGCGCAGGCGAGCACGCCGGTTGTCGGCATGCCGTTCTGGCATCAAGACGGGAGTGCTGCATGAGTTTGTTGTCGCAGGATCGAGAAATATTCTGGCCACCCGCCGACGAACTCCTGGAAGCCGCCGAGCGAATTCGCCGGCGCCTGGGGGACTGGCCGGCGGCATCGAAGCAATGGCGGATTTGCTTGAGCGTGCCGGATCGTCCGCTGAAGGGGGATTTGATCGTGGGCGGCGGTTCCTCCGCAGAGGCGGCGGATGGCGTGGGCTTGCTGGCCGCCACCGCGGGCCACGCGACGCTGCAGCTCGATGGCGTGGAATACGCGCTCGATGGCGAATGGTCGGACGACTGGCTCGCAGCATTGGCCGCGTTCCTGGATTGCGGATTCGAGCCGCACGACGCGCTTGTGCTGGCGCTCGCCTGGCGCCCATCGAACCTGGACGAACTCGATGCCTGGCCCGTGGACTTTTACACCTTCCCGAAGGTGGCAAATTTGCCGCCTGCACTATCGAAGCCCTTCCCGCATTGCCCGGACCGGCTGGGCCTGTACGCCGTGCTGCCAAGCGCGGAATGGGTTGAACAGGTTCTGGACCACGGAGTGAGGACGGTGCAATTGCGCCGTAAATCGGCCGATTCTGGTGATTTGAAGCAGGAAATCGAGCGTGCGGTGGCTGCGGGCGCCAAACATGATGCCCAGTTGTTCATCAACGATCATTGGCAGGCAGCGGTCCGCGCCGGCGCTTACGGCGTCCACCTTGGGCAGGAAGACGTCGATACGGCCGACCTGAACGCCATCGCAGAAGCCGGGCTGCGCCTCGGGCTATCGACGCACGGTTACTACGAAATGCTGAAGGCGCTGCATTTCAAACCAAGCTACCTTGCGCTTGGTGCGGTATTTCCGACAACGACCAAGGTCATGCCAACCGCGCCGCAAGGTTTGTCGCGTCTGGCACGATATGTGCGCTTGCTCGACGGCATTGTTCCGCTTGTTGCAATTGGCGGCGTGAATGGTTCCGTGCTGCAGCAAGTGCTGTCGACCGGTGTAGGAAGCGCAGCAGTCGTTCGCGCCATTACAGAGGCGCCAGAGCTCGCGTCCGCCATTTCTGCGCTGCAACAGGAATTCGCGCGATAATGCAGCCGAATCGGAAAAAACTTCATATGTTTTGATCAGTCGAAAGGGACCGTCACGTCGCTGCAAGCGCACAGGCCCTATAATTCGGCCTCTTGCGTAAAAGGATTGTCAGCCCCTGTGTCAGCTTCTCCCGAGACTTTGCTAGAGCTTCGCGACGTCGATTTCGGCTACGGCGACCGGCTCATCCTGTCGAAACTCAACATGCGCTTCAAGCGCGGTCAGGTCGTGGCCGTCATGGGCGGCTCCGGCTGTGGCAAGACGACCGTGCTGCGCCTGATCGGCGGACTTGTGAAGGCGCAGAAAGGCCAGGTGCTTTTCGGCGGCAAGGACGTCGGCTCGCAGACGCGCGACGGCCTCTACGAACTACGCCGGAAAATGGGCATGCTGTTCCAGTTCGGCGCGCTCTTCACCGACCAGACTGTTTTCGACAATGTCGCGTTCCCGTTACGGGAACACACCGATCTTCCCGAGGAACTGCTGCGTGACCTCGTGCTGATGAAGCTCAATGCGGTCGGGCTTCGCGGTGCGCGGGATCTGTCGCCATCGGAGATATCGGGCGGTATGGCGCGCCGCGTGGCGCTTGCCCGCGCGATCGCGCTCGACCCCGAACTGATGATGTACGACGAGCCGTTCGCCGGCCTCGATCCCATTTCGCTCGGCATTACGGCCAACCTCATCCGCACGTTGAACAGCGCGCTGGGCGCCACGTCCATTCTCGTCACGCACGATGTGCCGGAGTCGTTCGCCATTGCCGATTACGTGTATTTCATCGCGAACGGCGGGATTCTGGCGGAAGGCACGCCGGCGGAATTGCGGGCGTCGCAGGAACCCTCGGTGCGGCAATTCATCGACGGCGCGCCCGACGGTCCCTTCAAATTTCACTATCCAAGCACGACGCCGCTCGCGGCGGACTTTGGTATCGGAGCAAAGGCATGATCAGCGCCATCGGACGCTCGGTGCTCGGCAGCTTCGGCACGATCGGATACGCGACGCGCATGTTCCTGCGCCTGGTCGTCGAATTCTTTCCGTTGCTGCGCCGCCCGCGCCTTGTCACGAAACAGATCCACTTCGTCGGCAATTATTCGCTGCTGATTATCGGCGTGTCGGGCTTGTTCGTCGGCTTCGTGCTGGGTTTGCAGGGCTATCTAACCCTCAACCGGTACGGCTCCGAGCAAGCACTTGGGCTGCTGGTGGCGCTGTCGCTCGTGCGTGAACTCGGTCCCGTGGTCACGGCCCTGTTGTTTGCCGGCCGCGCGGGAACGTCGCTGACGGCGGAAATCGGCCTGATGAAGGCGGGTGAGCAACTCACCGCCATGGAAATGATGGCCGTCGATCCGCTCAAGGTGGTCGTGGCGCCGCGTTTCTGGGCCGGGATCATCGCCATGCCGGTACTGGCGGCTATTTTCAGCGCGGTCGGCATTTTCGGCGGATATGTAGTGGGCGTGCTGATGATCGGCGTGGATTCCGGTGCGTTCTGGTCGCAGATGCAGGGCGGCGTGGATGTCTGGAGCGACGTCGGCAACGGCGTGATCAAGAGCATTGTGTTCGGCTTTGCGGTCACGTTCATCGCGCTGTTCCAGGGCTACGAAGCGCAGCCCACGCCGGAAGGCGTATCGCGCGCGACCACAAAAACGGTTGTGTACGGGTCTCTTGCCGTGCTCGGACTGGACTTTTTGCTGACCGCGCTGATGTTCAACTGACGTTTCGGCCTGCGGCCCGATTACCGGGTCGCAGACGTTGTGAAGGGCACAGACCTTCACGCAAAAAACTGCGACAAGATTCTTTGGGAAGACGATGAAAAAGACTGCTGCTCTCGACTTTTGGGTCGGCCTCTTCGTGGTGCTGGGTTTCGTGGCGCTGTTATTCCTTGCACTGAAGGCCGGCAATATGAACGCAATGTCGTTTCAGCCGACCTATCCGGTCAAGCTGAAGTTCGACAATATCGGCGGATTGAAGCCGCGTGCGCCGGTGAAAAGCGCGGGCGTGACGGTGGGCCGTGTTGCGAATATCGGCTTCGACCAGAATACGTATCAGGCGCAGGTCACGATCGATATCGACAAGCAGTATCAGTTTCCTAAGGATTCGTCGGCGAAGATCCTGACGTCGGGCTTGCTCGGCGAACAGTACATCGGGCTCGAGCCAGGCGGCGACGACCAGATGCTCAAGAGCGGCGACACGATTTCGATGACGCAATCGGCCGTGGTTCTCGAGAACCTGATCGGGCAGTTCCTGTACAACAAGGCGGCGGATTCGGGCGCATCCAAGCCGGCATCGCCTGGCGCTGGAGCGCCAGCCGCTGCAACGCCCGCGGCTCCGGCGTTCCCGGGCGCGGCTAGCGCAATGGGCGCAAGCGCTGCAGGTCAATGATCCGGACTTATTGATCCGGCAAAATTCAGGCAGCCGAAGGCAGGCATATTTCGCAGTACAAGCCAGCCTTCGGGTCAGCGACAATAAGGAGAAGAACAAAATGCAGGCAATGCGCGTAAAGAACGCGGCCGTGGTGCTCGCGGTGGCGGTGCTTGCCGGGTGCGCGACTGTGACCACGCCCACGAAGGGCGATCCGTTCGAAAGCTATAACCGGACGATGTTCACGATCAACGACAAGATCGACCAGGTCGCGCTCAAGCCGATTGCGAAGGGTTATGTGTTCATCACGCCGCAGCCGGTGCGCGACAGCGTGACGAACTTCTTTGGCAATATCGGCGATATCTACACGGCCGCGAACAATCTCGTGCAGTTGCGGATTGCGGACGGCGTGTCGGACATCATGCGCGTGGTGATGAACTCGATCTTCGGCGTGGCGGGTCTCTTCGACGTGGCGAGCGTCGCGGGCTTGCCCAAGCACAATCAGGATTTCGGCTTGACGCTTGGCCACTATGGCGTGCCGTCGGGTCCTTACGTCGTGTTGCCGCTGCTCGGACCGAGCACGGTAAGGGATACGGCCGGTACGGTGGTTGACTATTTCGGCAACGTGACGAGTTATGTCGATCCGACCTGGTTCCGCACGACGCTGTTTGGTGTGGAACTGGTGAACACGCGTGCGAACCTGCTCGGCGCAAGCGACGTACTGGCTGACGCCGCGCTCGACAAATACTCGTTCGTCCGCAATGCGTACCTTCAGCGCCGTCAGTATCTGCTCGGCAATCAGGACAACACGGCCGTTCCGGATTACGGCGACACGGGCAACGAGCCGCTACCGAAATATGACGACGTAAATGCGCCGGCAGGCGCGGGAGCTGCTTCAGGTGTATTGGCGTCGCCGCCGGCAGGCTCGGCATCGGCGCCGCAAGCGGCTTCTGGCGCAGCGGGTGCAAGCGCACCGGGCGCAACCGGTGTTCCGGCTGATCGCATGGTGCCGCCGCGCATTCCGTCGTTCCCGTCGTTCAGGCTGCGTTGAGCAAAGTGTGGAAAAAGCGCAAAACACCGCGCGCCAGTAATATATCGAAAGCGTTTTGACGGCTGGTAATAGTGCGGTGATGAACTCGTAGCGCACGCCGCGCTCAAACCCAGGCCACTTTTTTTGCAGAGTCTTTAATGAAAAAACTATTCTTGCTCCCCCTGTTTGCCGTGCTGATGGCTTTTTGCACGGGCGCGTTCGCTCAAGCCGACGATATGTCGACGCCAGACGGACTCGTCAAGACGGTGACCTCCCAGGTTCTCGATCAAATCAAGGCCGACAAGCAGATCCAGTCGGGCAACATCACGCGCATCACGCAGCTGGTGAATGAAAAGATCCTGCCATACACGGACTTCACCCGGACCACGCGTCTGGTGATGGGCCGCAACTGGAACACGGCGACGCCGGAACAGCAAAAGCAGATCGTCGAGCAGTTCAAGATGCTGCTGATCCGCACGTATGCGGGCGCGTTGGCGCAGGTTCGCGACCAGCAAGTCCAGTACAAGCCGTTCCGCGCTGATCCGAGCGACACAGACGTGGTTGTTCGCTCGGTCGTGCTGAACAACGGTTCGCCGATCCAGCTCGACTACCGCCTGTACAAGACGCCGCAGGGCTGGAAGGTGTATGACATCAACGTGCTCGGTGCGTGGCTGATCCAGGCTTACCAGCAGCAGTTCAACGAGCAGATCCAGCAGCATGGCGTGTCCGGCCTGCTGCAGTTCCTGACCCAGCGTAACCAGCAACTCGCGAACGGCAAGGCATCGTGAGTCGCTTCGAAACCGCCGCGACCCTCACGCACGACAGCGCAAAGAGCGCGCTCGATGCGGGTTTGTCGCGGATCGCAGCGGGCGCAACCGAAGTGGATTGCGCGCCGCTCAAGCAATTCGATTCGTCGGCGCTCGCCGTCCTGATCGCGTGGCAGCGTGCTGCCACTGCGCGCGGTGCGGCATTTGCCGTCGTCAATCTCCCCTCCGGGCTTGCCAGTCTCGCGCAAGTCTATGGCGTCGATACGCTTCTCACCTTCCGACATTGATCCTGTCTGCCTGAACCCATGGCGTGTTTTCGTCGCGTTCTGACGCCGACGAGACGCGCCAGACAGGGTTGTCACGGACACGCTTGCGGCAGCTCCCAGCCGCAGATGGCCTATAATCAACCGTTTTTTCGGCCTGACTTCCGCCTTTCGTCGTAATGAAGGCCGGTTCTGGTTCCGATCCGCACACCTAGAGGCGCAGCCCCCAACACGCGCGCGCACTGTCAATGTCAGCCATAGAAATACGCAACGTCAAAAAGCGCTACAAAGAGCTGCAAGCGCTCAAAGGCGTGAATCTCGTCGTCGAAGAGGGCGAGTTTTTCGGTCTGCTCGGCCCGAACGGCGCGGGTAAAACTACCCTGATCAGCATTCTCGCGGGCCTCGCGCGCGCGGATAGCGGCACGATCTCCGTACGCGGCCACGACGTGGTCACGGATTTCCGCGATGCACGCCGTTCGCTCGGCGTGGTGCCGCAGGAACTCGTCTTCGATCCGTTTTTCACTGTTCGCGAATCGCTGCGCATCCAGTCGGGCTACTTCGGTCTGCGTAAAAACGATGACTGGATCGACGAAATCATGGCGAATCTCGATCTCACCGAGAAAGCCGATGTCAACACGCGTGCACTGTCCGGCGGCATGAAACGCCGTGTGCTGGTCGCGCAGGCGCTGGTGCACAAACCGCCGGTGATCGTGCTCGACGAACCGACCGCGGGTGTCGATGTCGAGTTGCGCCAGACGCTCTGGAAATTCATCTCGCGCCTGAATCGCGAGGGTCACACCATCGTGTTGACGACGCACTATCTGGAAGAAGCCGAGGCCTTGTGCGACCGGCTCGCAATGCTGCGTCGCGGCGAGGTGGTCGCGCTCGAACGAACCAGCACGCTGTTGCAGCGCTTCGCCGGCATGCAGCTTTCGCTGAGATTCTCGCAGGGGGTGTTGCCCGTCGAGCTGCGCACGCTGGAAGTCGACCCGCGGGCGACCTCGGGCACGAACCATTTGCTGCGTCTTTCAAGCTACGACGACGTCGAGCCGATCCTCGCGAAATGCCGAGCGGCCGGCTGCACGTTCGATGAAATCGATGTCCGCAAGGCAGATCTGGAAGACGTATTCGTGCAAGTGATGAACGGGCCGGAAGTGGTCGAGGGCTTGTCATGAGCGGCTTTCGCACCCTGTTCTACAAGGAAATCCTGCGTTTCTACAAGGTCGCGTTCCAGACCGTGCTCGCGCCGGTGATCACGGCCTTGTTGTACCTGATGATCTTCGGCCACGCGCTGACGAGTCATGTCGAGGTTTATCCAGGTGTGGCCTACACGAGTTTTCTCGTGCCTGGCCTCGTGATGATGAGCGTGCTGCAGAACGCGTTCGCAAACAGTTCTTCGTCGCTGATTCAGTCGAAGATCACGGGTAATCTGGTGTTCGTCCTGCTGCCGCCGCTCTCGCACTGGGAAATGTTCTTCGCGTATGTGCTGGCGTCGGTTGTGCGCGGATTGGCGGTTGGATTCGGCGTCTTTATCGTGACGGTGTGGTTCATTCCAATGAGCTTCTCCGCGCCGCTCTACATTCTCGCGTTCGCCATCCTCGGCTCGGCGATTCTCGGCACGCTCGGGTTGATCGCCGGCGTCTGGGCAGACAAGTTCGACCAGCTCGCCGCGTTCCAGAACTTCCTGATCATGCCGCTGACGTTCCTGTCGGGCGTGTTCTACTCCACGCATACGCTGCCGCCCATCTGGCGCGAAGTGTCGCGGCTCAATCCGTTTTTCTACATGATCGACGGTTTCCGCTACGGCTTTTTCGGCATGTCCGACGTCAGTCCGCTCGCGAGCCTTGGCATTGTCGGCGGGTTTTTTATCGTGCTGGCTGTGGTTGCCATGCGCCTCCTGGCAAGCGGCTACAAGCTGCGCCACTAGGCTCACTCATCAGGCTCACTCGCAGGCTCATTTAATCGATTCGCTCAATTTTCAGGAGACACCCATGTTGCCGACTCCCGAGCAAGTGAAGGACTACATCGCTGGCGGCTTGTCTTGCCAGCACGTCGAAGTCGAAGGCGACGGCCAGCATTTCTTTGCGACCATCGTGAGCGATGCGTTCGAAGGCAAGCGGCCGATCGCGCGTCACCAGCTCGTGTACGCGGCCCTTGGCGACCGCATGCGGGCGGAAATCCACGCGCTGAGCATGAAGACGCTGACGCCCGCCGAGTGGAAACCCGCCTGAGCGGTTCGCCGGCTCGCGCTGTATCTGAGCATCACCTATCAACCGATTAGCTGGAAATTTAGTGCGATTCACTCAAGACAACCGCGACGCCGACCACGGCGCCGCTGCAGGAAGCTCCGTAGAAGGAACGCCAGGCATGGACAAACTCATGATTGTCGGGGGCTCGAAGCTCTCGGGCGAAATCGTTGTATCCGGTGCGAAGAACGCGGCATTGCCGATTCTCTGCGCCAGCTTGCTGACCGCAGACGACGTGCATCTGGAAAACGTGCCCAACCTGCAGGACGTGCGCACGATGCTCAAATTGCTCAACCAGATGGGCGTGCGTTCGGAGTCGGCGGATGGCCGCGTGTCGCTGAACGCAGCGAAGCTGGACAACCTCGTCGCGCCGTACGAAATGGTCAAGACCATGCGTGCGTCCATCCTCGTGCTCGGTCCGCTCGTCGCGCGCTTTGGTGAAGCGAAGGTGTCGTTGCCGGGCGGCTGCGCCATCGGCGCGCGCCCCGTCGATCAGCATATCAAGGGCCTCCAGGCGATGGGCGCCGAGATCACCATCGAGCATGGTTTTATCGAGGCGCGGGCGAAGCGCCTGAAAGGCGCGCGCATCGTCACCGACATGATCACGGTCACCGGCACGGAAAACCTGCTGATGGCGGCGGTTCTGGCGGAAGGCGAAACGGTGATCGAGAACGCGGCGCGCGAGCCGGAAGTCAGCGACCTTGCGAATCTGCTCGTCGCGATGGGCGCGAAGATCGATGGCATCGGCTCGGACCG